>MNGW01000128.1 GCA_001918935.1 Acidobacteriales bacterium 13_1_40CM_3_55_5
TTTCTGCTCTGCTTCGTCGAAGTACATCATCACATTGCGGCAGAAAATGATGTCGTTGCGCTGCGGCAGGTATTCCGTTTTCAGGTTGTGAAAGTCGAAGTGGACTAGCTCCTTCAGAGCCTTCTTGATGATGTAGCGCTCTCCCACCTTATCGAAATAGCGCAGCCGATAGCTGTAGTCCACCGGCTCCATCTGCGCACCGTTGTATGCACCTTCCTGGCCAGCGCGCAGCACGGAATAACTGATATCGCTGGCAAGAATCTCGACCCTCCAGGGTGAGGGAATCAACGGCTTGGGGAAAGGCATCTCCATGGGAAAGGGATTGCGAAGATAGTGGTATGCCAAACCGTCCGCCACCAGCATCGCGATGGTGTAAGGTTCCTGTCCGGTGGAGCAACCTGCACTCCAGATGCGAATGGAATAATCGCGGCGCTCCTGCTTACGGCGAAGCAGATCATCCAGGATGTATTTGTGAAATAGCTCGAGTTGAGCTTTGTTGCGAAAGAAGCTGGTTTCGTTCACTGTAAGATTTTCCAGCAGGCGGGACAGTTCCTGCCTACCTTCGTGGCTGATCAGCAGCCGGTAATAGCTGTAGAAGGAATCCAGTTGGCATTCCTTTAATCGTCTTTGCAGACGGTCCTGCAGAAAATGGGTGCGGCGTTCGTCGAAATGCATGCCGCACTCCTGATAGATAAGGGCCTGCAAGAGCTTCAGTTCGGCTTGGGTGAGTTGGATCGACGTGCCCGATATGCCCAGTGTGCTCATGAATTGTCTTTCTTCGCTCGCCAGCTTCGAGCCACTACTTCGCCGCCGCGCTGCGAGCATGGGCCGTAGGCGGTTCCGCTTCCGCATCATCCGCAACTACTTGGTTCGTTCCCGTGTATTCGAGCAGCTTTGCCATGTCCAACAACACAATCAGGCGTCCCTTGTACTTGCCAAGCCCAGTGACGCAATTTAATCGGCCTTCCCTGAACACCTGGGGCGCGGGTTCGACATCGCTCTCGGGAATTTTGAGCACTTCGGAAGCAGAATCCACAATCAGTCCGGAAAGACGTCCCTTATGTTCGACTACCAGAATCCGGTGCTGCCTGGCCAGCGCGACTTTTTTTTGGCCAAAACGTTTGCGCAAATCAATGACCGACACAATCTTCCCGCGCAGGTTAATCACGCCCTCTATGTAATCGGGCGCGTCCGGCACAGCCGTGATCTCTGGTACCCGGACGATTTCATGAAGGGAAGTGATCGGCACGCCGTAAGTCTCGTGTCCCAGCTGGAAGCCGACAATGTGCAATTCGCGATTCATGAGGATGTTAATTAGTTGCGCATCCCTGCGGCTGCCTGACGGGCATTGCCCTTGGCGCCTGTCTTGTCCTCGCGGCGTCCGGTTAGCCGTTCAATCTGTTCCAATGCAAATCGATCCATGGAATCCAGTAGTCCGCGCGACATCTTCGACATCTGCTCGGCAGAGGCTGCCAATTCGGTGGAGCCGGAAGTCGTCTGCTGCACCAGTTCGCGCATGCGCTCCATGGCTTTGACTACGGCATGCGCGCCTGAGGCCTGCTCTTCTACTGCGGAATTGATCTCGTGAGTAATTTCATTCAGCCGGGTAGTGGCTCTGGCGATTTGCGAAGAGCCATGCGACTGCTGATTGGTGGCGGCGCCGATCTCCTGGGCGAACTTGTAAACTTCGGTGACCACGTTCGAGATCTTGCGCAGAGCCGCATTCAATTCCTGGCCAAGACCTAGCCCGTCATTGACGATGCCGGTGCTGCGGTCCATGTTCTCGACGGCTTTGCGGGCTTCTTTTTGGATACTCTGAATCAGCTCGGAAATTTCTTTGGTGGACTGCGCCGATTTTTCCGCCAGTTTTCTGACTTCATCAGCAACCACGGCAAAACCCAAGCCATGCTCTCCCGCGCGGGCGGCTTCGATGGCGGCATTCAGGGCCAATAAATTAGTCTGCTCGGCCAGATCGTCAATTACCTCGATGATCTTTCCGATGTCGTCGGCACGCTGACCCAGGGCATCGATAATTTCGCCGGAAGAACGGATCGTGGTATTGATGCGATTCAACCCATCCGTCGCCTTTTCCATCGTCGTGATACCGCTGTGCACCTCTTCTCTTGAGCGATTGGAGATATCCAGCAGCACTTTGGCGGTATCTGCGACGCGTTGAATCGAAGCCACCATCTGATCGATGGATGCCGAGGTTTCGCTGACGCTCGAAGCTTGCACCTGAGTGCTCTTCACCATGTTTTGCACGTTGACGCTCATCTCGTGCATGGTGCTGGTGACTTCGTCAATGGCGGAAGCCGTCTGCAGGCTGATCTTGGCCGACTCATCGGACGCTCCGGCTACCTGGCTGGAGGCGCTTGCCACTTGCGAAGCGGCATCGCGGACGTTGAACACCAGGCTTCTGAGTCCCTCGATCATGCGCACAAATGCATTGCCTAAGGTGTCATCTTTCGACCGAGGCTGGACTACGACATTGAGGTTGCCGCCCGCGATGGCTTCCGAAACCGATGCCATCTCTTTGAGATAAGTAACCATCTTGGTGAAGGTTCGGGCCAATTCTCCGATTTCATCGCTACGGTTGATGTCAATTACGTGATCGAGATCGCCGGCATTGCCGATTTGCTGAGCCACCTTCATCAGGTTACGCAACGGTGCGGTAATGGACTTGGAAGTGGAGTACGCGATAACCACACCCAACGCCAGTGCGATCAAGGTGCTGGTCAGCGCAACCAGGATGGTGGCGGTCGCGGCCATCTCGTCCGACTTGCGTCGATCGTCGAGCATCTTTTTGTTTTCCTGATCAGCCAAATCCAGATATTCGGTGGCTGTTTTTACCCAGGAAGAAGCATCCTTCTGCAAATAAAAAATTTGCAGCTCGGCGACGGTGGCATTGCCGGCGTCGACTTCTTTACGCTTTTCCACCAGAGGCAAGGCGAACTCCCTAGACCAGTTCTGCTCGGTTTGTTGTACGTGATCCAAGGCGGCGCGCTGCTGTTCCGAGTTGGATAATGTTCGGGTACTCTGCAGTCTTTCGGCAAGAATTCCAAGACCCTCGTTCATGCGTTCGACTTCGCGAGTGTCGCCGCTGAGCAGGTAGTTGCTCAGATAAAGGCGATTTTGCATGATCTGAAATTTGACCTTATCGGTGGCGTCGGCCAGGCCCAATGCCTGCGAAGCCGCGGCTTTTGCGCTGTGTTCCCGCTGTACTGCCACCAGGTTGATCAGGAACAGCACTAGCACCATCGCAAGGACGGCTCCAAAATTCATATAGAGTTTCTTGCCAATCGTCATCGCTGTTCCTCCGTAATACGACTCGCCGTCCATGCGCTCCCCTGGACCGGCTGATGCGAACCCTTTAGTCGGAAGGCTGGAACTTAAATTCAACCAGTCCTGTACTCTCGTCCGATGCGGGTTCGAATTTCCATTTCTTCCGGGCATTCAAGGCGGCAGTCACCAGGATCGGATGTCCGCCCACTAACTTGGTGCTCTTCACCGTTCCGTTGCTCGATACCACTACAACCACTCTGACTGTTCCCGTGATGTTCATTCGCCGCGCTAGGTCGGGATATACCGGAGCAACTTTGCTTTTCACCTTGCGTGTCAACGGTTCCTGGCCGATCGCCTGCAAGGGCTGAAAAACGGCCAACAGGGCCACTGCCCCGACTGCTACCAACCGGGCACTATTTGCCCAATTCGGGCTAGTCGTAGAGACACACATGCTCCCCGCGGCGATCTAGCCCTTTTCAAGTGCAATGCCGTTGCCAGCGTGCGGGCGGACCATTCAGAATTCGTCGAGATGCCGTAACTTGATGTCAGTAAACAAGTTGTGGATCGACAGATTGAAATAATCGTCCTGAAAAGGGACCGCTGGCCGTCTCATGGCTCGACTCCGTTCTCACCGTGAGACAGAGCCACGCAGCCAACATTTCCCATGTCGGCACCTAGGAGGTTTATTTCCTTGACTCAAATTGAGATTAGAAGCTAATTTCCTGTATATTCAAGTACTTGTAGTTTTCTAATTCTCGATGCCGGTCTGACCATGCGAGTTGGAGATACCAGCGTCCTCGAAGGAGCCACACCCCGCTCGGATGAGGCCTTTCAAAGGCTGCTCCTGCAATTTTCGGCTGCGGCGGCGCAGGGAATCGATACACCCTCGTTAATCGATCTCTTTTGTCGAGCCACACGAGAATTCTTTCAGGTGGATGGAACCTATTTCTGGCGGAGGGTTTCTTCCGGCGAGATGGTGGGGATGGAAGCGCATGGCCTGGGTGCAGAATCCTTTCGCGGCAAGCGCCTGAAAGCCAGCCACAGCGCGGTGGCCATCGAGGCAGTCCGGTTGCGCAAGACGGTGTATGTGAATCGCCTGGACGCTGCCCGCTACCCTATGGCAGCAGAATTTCACGCCCGGTCCCTGATGGCGGCGCCACTGGTTGTTTCCAGCGAAGTGATTGGTGCCGCAGTCTTTTTGCATGCCTCCGATGGGGATTTTTTCTCTGAGGATTTGGCAGCCAAAGCCACGATTCTTGCCGGTCAACTGGGCAGCCTACTGGAAGCCAGCCGTCTCTCCCACGTTTCCCGCGAGGAGCATCGTCGTGCCGAAATCCTGGCTGAAGTGGCCCAAGCGATCCATTCCGTGCCTGCTGCCTCCGCTGTGGTCGAGGCTGTGGCCGATCGTTTGCGGGTCCTGCTGCGCACTCGGCTGGTATGTATCCTCCTCCGCGAGGGAGCTGCTTTCGCCCTGCGTGCCGTCTCAGCTGAGTCTGCGCAATTGGCGGACGCAGCCCGGGCGCGTCACGATCGCAAGGGCCTCCATTTCGCCGCAGATCTGGCCATGCGGGCGGTTGCTGCCGGCGAGCCGATCAGCGTCGCCATTGATCCCTCCAGCCACGCTCTCGGCGACCTGGTTCCGGCGGGTATGCTGATTGCGGCTCCTTTTCGAACTTCGCTCACCCAAGGGCTGGTTTCCGCGGTTGCTGGTTTTGGGGCTGTCGCCATCGCCAATGCCGAGCTCTACGCCACCGCCCGGGAACAAGCCCATGAATTGCATCAGTTGTTGGACATCTCCTCTGAACTGGGCACGATTGGGCATCTCGATGAGTTCATGCAGCAATTCGTGCTTCGCGCCAGCGATTTCCTGGGCTTCAGCCGCGCTTTCATAGCACTACTGGAAGACGGCGTGTTTCAACTGCGTTGGGGTGCCGACAACGGGGTTACGGATCCCATGGATCACGAGTTTCCCGAAGGCACTGCCCGCCGGGCTTTGATCAATAAAGAGGTTTTTTGGACGGACGATCCCAAAAAAGTTCCCGACGCGAATCTGGAAATGATTGCCAAGTTGAAAGTGCGGCAAATATTGGCCCTACCGCTACTGGGTAGCGATGGCCAGGTGCTAGGGATGTTTGGCGTACTCGACCGACTGGACCGCCAGGGAATTTCTCAGGAGGATATTCGCCGTGCCCAGGCTTTAGCAGCGCAAGCAGCCGTTGTTCTCGAAGTGACTCGCAATCTGGATCTCTCAGAACAGCATCGGCGCCGCGCCGAATCATTGATGGGCCTGGCCCTCGCACTAAAGCTCGTGGCGCCGCTTTGGTGGTCAGGCAGAATTCAATCCTGGAAACGCTGGTGTTGTGGTCCGCCACCAGCCAACCCCAGCCCGAGATCTCGTTCTTGCGGCGTTTCAGCCAAGCCGTGGGAGAGTCTTTGTCCGAGCATTCGGACGCGATCGTTTCCGCCCCGGCAACCGATCTTGTCGGGCGGGACTTAGCTTTGGACTTGGAATGGACCGATTGCACTCTGGTGCGTCTGCTCGGTGCTACAGGCGAAATGGTCGGGGTGCTTTGCCTTGGGGATCGCGGGAAGCCGCTGACCACAAACGACCAGCAACTACTGCAAGCCATTGCTGGTCACGCTTCGGTCGCGCTAGAGAACGCCCGCCTGTTCACGCACATGGAGCAGGCGAATCGGCACTGGACCGAAATCTTCGATGCCATCAGCGATTTCATCGTGGCTCACGACGAATCTGGAAATGTTCTGCGTGTAAACCGTTCGCTGGCAAACTTCATTGGGGTGCAGCCGCAGGAGTTGATTGGACTGAACATGTCTGCGCTGCTGGCGGTTGACAGCAGTGCGCCAGTGAATGCCTGCCCGTTTTGCCGCATGGGAAGCGATGCTGCGGATGAGTATGTCCATCCTGTGCTGGAACGGACTTATCTCGTATCCAGTTCGCGCGTACACGGTGCCATTAACGAGGGCCCGCAAGTCATTCATGTGCTGAAAGACATCACCGATCGGCGCGAGGCGGAACGCAGGTATCGCGAGCTATTTGACAATGTTCAGGAAGGATTGTTCTTCTCCACTCCTGACGGCCGTTTCGTCGAAGTGAATGATGCGCTGGTACGCATACTCGGTTATCGCAGCCGGGAAGAGTTGTTGCAAGTTGACATTCGTACCAGAGTCTATTCATCCCCCGAACGGCACCAGGAATTCGCCGATCAGATGAATCAACATGGTGTCGTGCGCAACCGCGAGGAAGCCTTCATTCGCCAAGACGGATCTTTGGTCCATGTTTTGATCAACGCCTTCGCAGTCCGCGACACTCAGGAGCGGATTCTGCAATACCGCGGCTTGATGCTGGATATCACCGGCCTCAAAAGCTTCCAGGCAGAGTTGCAGCGCGAACGTGATTTCTCCGGCAAGATTCTGAACAACACCCAAAGCCTGATTCTAGTCGTCGATACCGCGGGCTTGGTCAGTTATGGAAACCGGCGCTGGTACGACATGGGTTATGAGCAGCGGCAGTTGCTCGGGAAACCGCTGGAAGATTTGGTCGCGCCTTCCCGGCGCCAGATCTTCAACGAGGCTTTCAATGCAACCCTGGCGGGCAATCAGGTTGACAATTTGGACGTCCAAATCTTGCGCGGTGACGGAAGAGTGGGCCAATTCTCGGTCAACCTAAGTCCGATGCGTGATGAACAGGGCAATATCACCAGCCTGGTGGTTGTCATGACTGACATTACGGACGCGGCCACTCTCCAGTCCAAGTTGATGCACGCGGAAAAGATGGCTGCCGTGGGCCAGTTGGTTTCGGGGGTCGCTCACGAGGTCAATAACCCGCTTACCGCCATCCTGGGTTTTGCCGACCTGCTCATGGAAAATAGCGAGCTTCCGGAAAGTGCGCGCAAGGATCTGCGAGTCATCCTGCAGGAGGCACAACGTACCAAGCAGATCGTGCAGAACCTGCTTAGCTTTGCCCGGCAGATGCCGCCGCAGCGTAAGCCAGTGCAGCTGAATAGCATTCTTCGTCGCACAGTTCAACTCCGTGCCTATGACTTTCACAGCCATGGGGTGACGGTCATCGAGCGCCTGGAGCAAGACCTCCCTTACGTGATCGGGGATTCACACCAGCTGCAACAGGTGTTCCTCAATATTCTGAATAACGCCTGGGATGCTGTGCGTGAAACTGGCCGGCCGGCCCGCATCGAGATTATGACATCCGGACTAGGTAACGTTGTCGAGGTTTCTTTCAGGGATAACGGGCACGGGATCACCCATGCGGACCGCATTTTCGATCCATTCTTCACCACCAAAGAAGTGGGGAAGGGAACTGGCCTGGGCTTGAGCATCTGTTACGGAATTGTGCGGGAGCACGGGGGAGAGATTCTCTGTCACAACAATGTGGACGACGAGGGAGCCACTTTCATCGTTCGCCTCCCAGCCTCATCAGAACCCGCACCGCTCGGAGTGGTTGCAGGAGTTATGCAATCATGACATTGCCTGCCACCAAGCCTGCCGCGTTGCCGGTCCTGCTCATTGAAGACGAGCCTGCAGTCATGGCCTACGTCCGCGCCACTCTGGAACGCAATGGCTACTCGGTAGTGTGTGCTGAGTCCGGAGTAGAAGGTGTTCGAATACTGGAATCCGGCGAATTTCTCGGTGTGGTTTCCGATATGCGCACACCCGGTGGCATAGACGGCGCGGATGTGCATGCCTGGATTTCACAGCACCGTCCGCAGCTGGTTTCACGGATTGTTTTCATCACGGGCGATATCGCCAATGAAGAGACTGTTTCCACGCTGCGCCGAACCGGAGCACCCTGCGTGGAGAAACCATTTCGGGTACAGCAGTTCATTTCAGTCATCCAGAATGCTATGGGGAAGGCACTGTGAGTGACGACTTACGTATCCGCCTGCTGATCGTTGACGATGAGCAGAGTATTCGCAAGCTGTGCATGACCGTGGGTGAGGCGCTCGGTTTCGCGTGTATGGAAGCGGATAGCGGCGAATCCGCCCTGGCCCTTCTCGAGGAGCAACCGGCACATATCATTCTGACTGACATGGTCATGCCTAATATGTCCGGTCTTGAGTTTCTGGAACGGGTGAAAAAGCTGCTTCCCCGCACCGAAGTGGCGGTTATGACGGGTCACGGCTCGGTTGAAACCGCAGTGCAGGCGATGAAGCTCGGAGCCTACGATTACATCAGCAAACCTTTCTCCCCGCTGGAAGAGTTACGCCTGTTTCTGCGCCGCATGGCAGAAAAGATACGCCTGGTGGAGGAAAATCAGTTTCTGCGGGAGCGCATGGATACGGAAACCGGGCTGCACGGAATTGTCGGCGCCTCGACCAAGATTCAGGATGTGCTGCGCATGATTTCCCGGCTGAAAGACACCCGCACCCCGGTCCTGATCGCGGGCGAGAGCGGTACCGGCAAGGAACTGGTTGCGCGCGCCATTCATTTCCGCGGCCCCTTCGCCAATCGTCCATTTGTCGCGGTGGACTGCGGATCGCTGGTGCCGACGCTAATCGAAAGTGAACTTTTCGGATATGAAAAAGGGGCATTCACCGGAGCGTTGAAATCGAAGACAGGATTGTTCCAATCGGCCAATGGAGGAACAATTTTTCTCGACGAAATCGGAGAATTGCCCCTGGAACTGCAAGCCAAGCTGCTCCGGGTTTTGCAGGAAAAAGAAGTGCGGCCGGTAGGCAGTAATCAAAAAATGAAGGTCGATGTGCGGGTGATTGCCGCCACCAACCGCGATCTCGAGGCCGAATATCGCAACGGCACTTTCCGCAAGGATCTTTACTTCCGCCTAAACGTAGTGACTGTCCATCTTCCATCCTTGCGCGAGCGGCGCTCCGATATTCCCATGCTGGTTCACTGGTTTCTTGATCGTTACGCGCCCGGCGATGACATCCAGGTGACCAGTGCGGCAATGAAGTGTCTGTTGCAATATGACTGGCCGGGAAATGTGCGCGAACTCGAGAACTCTATCGAACGCGCCGTTGCCCTGGGTGACCGTCGAAGTATTGACGTGAATGATCTGCCTCCCATCATCGCATCGGTGGCTTCGTCTCCAGATTCCGGTTTGGAATTGGCGGCGTCAAGTCTTACCTCCACCGACTTGGAGGACATCGAACGCGCCACTATCCAGAGAGTCTTCGAGCAAGTGAA
>MNGW01000094.1 GCA_001918935.1 Acidobacteriales bacterium 13_1_40CM_3_55_5
AGGAGCAAGCTTAATAAACCCGGGCGCAGTTGCGACGCCTCTACCCCAATCGTCTCGGACTGCCAAATTGTGACGCCGGTGTGACGCAAAACCTGCCATCATTCCCAAAGTTGACATCATTGACACTTCGCGGCGACTGATTTCAAATAAGTTGTGTGTTTGTAATGCAGCCCGGCGAATTCGGCTTACAGGTCCGGCTGCTAATCTTTCTTTGCCGGTTCGTCAACGTCTAAACTGTTGGAAACATTTGATCATTCACTTCCGATTGTCCCTCAGGACATGCTGATTTCGGTACTCCCGTAAGCCCTGCTCGCCATTCGGATCGCATCACAATAAATTGAGCTATGTACTTTCTTGTCAAAGCGCGAACTCTGTTGTTGATCGTATTGTTTGCTGCTGCCACTCCGCATGCTGAACAAACTCCTGAAAGGCGTAAGAATTCCGCGATGTTGGCTCCCCGAGCCCGCGCTGAAAGTGACAACCGACACGCGACATCTTCGGTTTTAATGAGCTCGGACGATAGGCTATTAGTGGTGAGCGCGGCGCTTGGCCGCCAAGTGTCTCGTTCCAAGCCAGACTGCTCGCATCTGGTGCACGAGATCTATAGCCGCGCAGGATTTCCATATCGTTATTCCAGCTCCTCCGACCTTTATTCCGGACTTAATGAGTTTCAACGAGTAACGACCCCGCAAGTTGCCGACCTGATTGTCTGGCCAGGACACGTGGGAATCATAGTTAGCCCGGCTCAGCACTCTTTCTACAGTTCACTGCGCTCGAGGGTGGGAGTGGATTTCTACGATTCGTCGTATTGGAGAGGACGGGGGAGACCGCGATTTTATCGCTATGTAAAACGTACGCTGATGGCAGAGTCGTCGAAGCGAGACCAAAGCGTGGAAGACATCGGAGCCGAAGAAAAATCCGACTCCTCAACGGTTCTTGAGACCGCGAACTTTTCGATCATGGACACACTGGCAGTGGACTCTATGCGTCTGAGTCCGGAGCAGATTCGTAATGCATTTCTCAAACTGTCCAACGACTATGGGGATTCTCTCCGCACACAGGATTTATCAAAGCTGCGGGTGCCCCTGGTAGTGTTCGACCAGATCAAAGTGGAGCGGCTAAAAGTTAAAGGCAAAAAAGGAACAGTCGATATCCGTATCGATGGGCCGTTAACGTTTTCCGACGGCCAGCTCGATCAGAAGAATCGCCACGACCGGCAACGCTGGACAATTAACAACCACGACCAAACAACTTGGCAGTTGGATTTGCCGAAGGCCGTCATTTACATATCTCGCGACGATGCCGCGCGGTTGTTTGCGCAACAACTCGCCAGAATTACAGACGGTACTCACGATGAAAGCCCTGGTTTGAAACTGGAAAAAGCAGAGTTGGCACGAACCTTGGATGTCCTTCTCGCGGAATAGATCACGAAACGCGAATTTTTGCTTCAGAGCAGTTGCAGGAGAACGTCCCGCATCCTGCTCTCTATTGAAGGGTCTAGCTTTCCTCCGCCTTGCGTAACATAAAACACGTCGATCGCCGATTGACCCTGCGTATCGATGATTGCTACCTCGATGTTGCAGCCCAGCGCAGCAAGATTGGAACTGATGTCGTACAGCAGCCCGGGACGATCCTGCGCTGTAATTTCGATAAGGGTGCTGTGGGAGGAACTCTCGTCGTCGATGCGAACGCTAGGTTGAATTTTCACCTTGGGGATTTTGGTAGCCGGCTTGAATTTCGTTTCCATCGTTTCCCTGACGTCACTTTCACCGGAGAGGCTATCTTCCAGACTTCGTTTCAGACGTGCCTTTTCAGTCGGGTTCATGTCCAGGGTTCGGAAAAGATCGACAAAGCGAAACGTATCCAGCACGGTTCCAGCTTTATTGGCAAACGCTTCCGCTTTCAGGATATTCATGCCCCAGGAGGAAAGCGTGCCCGCTACCCGGGCGAAAAGCGAAGGACGATCCACGGTCAGCAAAATAACCTGGTAGTAGCCATTCTGTTTCAGAAGGTCAACCTGAGGTTCCACACCGTCCCAGTGCTGATGCATTCGGAAGTGAGAGACGATTTCGTCCGGAGTATGCGTCAGCAGATAACGCTTGGGGAATCCTTCGAGGAATGAGATCAGTTGTCTGGAGTCGACGTCTGGCGACGCGGCCGAAACAATCCGCTTAATGTGATCTTCGTTCGAGGTCTGCGCATCCACCCGCTGGTCGTCTACGGTTCGGCTCAGATAGTTGGAAGAGGCGGCGTAGAGCTGCCAGATTATTTCCGCTTTCCACGGAGTGAGAGCTTCTGGATTCACAGCCTTGATATCGGCATAGGTTAGTAAAGTGAGCATCTTCAGCCGTTCTGTGGTGCCTACCGAATCGCAAAATTCCTGCACGACCTTAGGATCGAAGATGTCGCGCCCTGTCATTGTTGCCGACATTCGAAGATGACTTCCAATCAGGAAGCGCACTGTGTCTTGATCGTCTATTTCCAGGCGAAGGCGCTGGAATATCTTGTCCGCGGCCTGGAGACTTCCTTCGATGTGATTCGGCGTCTCGACGCCTTTGCCGACATCGTGTAAGAGAAGAGCCAAAAACAGGAGGTCGGGCTTTTCGATTCCATCCAGAACGTCCCGGAAGCGCCGCTGCAGGTCGTCGCCATGGTCGCGAAGCGCGTGCAGATTTTCGATGGCGACAAAGGAATGCTCATCCACAGTGTAGCGATGGTAATAGTCCCGTATGACCAGCGAATCGATGGCTCCGAATTCTGAAAAGAAGAGGACCAGCAAGCCCGTCCGGTGCATGGCGCGCAGAGCTGCACCGGCATGAGGCAATATCAATATTCGGCGTAATTGTGCCCACAGTTCCGAATGTTGATTTGCCCTCTGCTGCATGCTAGGAATTGCAGCCTCGACGCATCGCTCAGTTTCAGCACTTAGTTTCAGTCCGTGCCGAGCGACAAATTCAAAAAGACTGAAGAGCACGGCTGGGTCTTCCACCGAGGAGAGCTGCCGTAAGAAAATTCGGCTATCCACCACCGAAAAATCAGCATTGGAGAACCGCGACTTTCTGTTTTCAAGAAACCTGTACAGGCCCGAGCTTGCCTGAGGCACTTCATCCAGCAGAACCGTAAGCCGGTAAAGCGCGCGAGCGTGCCGGAAGTAACCTCGCATCCACTCGCTCGGACTAATTCGCGTCGCTGTCGCAGAACCGATTCCAGCCGCGGCGGCCTCAGATTGGAGCTCGTACGTAAGCCCGTTGAGGTCTCGCCCTTGCCGATAATGCAAGAAACATCGCACGGCCGAAAGGAAATCCAGAGCTGTGCCGCAATCTTTGCGTAGCGTTGCTGGTAAAACATTCTCTGCTTTGGGCCAGACACGCGTTTTCTCGAGTTCTGAAATCAGCGTAAGCCAGTACGCAACCTGATAGTCGCGCAACCCGCCTGGGCAATCTTTTATGTTTGGTTCCAAGTGAAAAATCGTCTGCCCGTATTTTTTGTGCCTCGCCCGCGTCAGATCGGCGAGCCTCTGCATCAATTCGGTGGCATCCCGGGCCACCATCTTCGGGATGATCTGCTCCCGAAGTTGCGCAAACAGATCCTTGTCACCGCAGATGTACCGGCAATCGAGAAGCGAGATATTAAACTTCACGTTGTCACGATGAAGCTTGCCGCAATCAGCCAAGGTTCGCGTAGTTGGGCTGACGCGGAGGTGCAAATCCCAAAGATCCTGACAAAGCTTGCGGATCTGCTTCTGCGCCTGTTCGTCCGGCGATGATGCAGACAAGAATAAGAGGTCGACATCGGAACACGGAAATAATGTTTGGCGCCCGTACCCTCCCAGAGCCACCACGCAAACGTTTCCCAACTCTTCCGAGCTCTCTATAGCGGAGTCCCACAACTGCGTTGTGACCTTGTCGACCAGATCCGAACGCTCGCGAACAGCGGCTTGGCCATTGTGCGAATCTTCAAATCTAGCCCGGATCTTCTCGGACTCGGTCTTGAAAAAGTCCTGCGTTGTAAAAGTGACAGCCGTGAATGACATACGATTTCAGTCTTGTTGCGAGTATGAAATAAAACGGATAAGCCGAGCATCCAGTGAATACGGAGCAGAGAACTTGGGATCTAGAGCGCGCTCACCCCTCGCTCTTGGTTTCGAATGCGGATCGCTTCGTCAATCTTTGATAAGAAAATCTTGCCGTCGCCGATCTGTCCGGTGCGCGCGGCATTCACGATCGCTTCTACTGCTCTCTCCACCATGTCGTCAGCCAATACCATTTCCAGCTTGATCTTGGGAATCAGATCCACCGTGTACTCTCGTCCACGATAAAACTCCGTATGTCCTTTCTGCCTTCCGTGACCTCGAGCCTCGAGCACGGTCATCCCTTCCACACCAATCTCGTGAAGTGCGGTTTTCACCGCTTCCAATTTCGACGTCTGAATCACAGCTTCAATTTTTGTCATCGTATTCCGTCTGAAGAATAGAGCTCGTCGCCAATAATGCCGCTGCTCCGTCGTCCCGCCTTAAGCTGACACTTCGAAGTTGTAGCCTTCTTCTCCGTGCTGCGACAGATCCAGGCCTTGAATCTCGTGACCTTCCGTAACCCGCAATCCGATCGCTAAGTCGACAACTTTCAATATAACCAGTGTTCCCACTGCGGCTAGAACCCAGCCGATCACCACACCCACAAACTGATTAAGCAACTGACCGGCGTTTCCATCAAGGATGCCCAGCCCCATGGCGTTCCCTCGCGCGTCCTTGAAAATAGGATTGATTGCGCGCGACGCGAATACCCCTGTGAGGATGGCCCCAATGGTTCCACCTACACCATGAACCCCGAAAGCATCGAGGGAATCGTCGTAGCCGAATCTGGACTTTACCTGCGCGACCATCAGGTAACACACCACTCCTGCGATCAAGCCGATCGCAAGAGCAGACATGGGATTGACAAATCCCGCCGCCGGCGTGATGGCCACGAGTCCAGCTACGGCTCCAGAAATAGTACCGAGGGTGCTGGGCTTGCCATTTCTGATCCACTCCGCTGATCCCCAGCCCAGGGCAGCTGCCGCCGCTCCGAAATGCGTAGCTACAAAAGCGCTCGTTGCTAGTGGACTTGCGGCCAGTGCGCTTCCGGCGTTGAATCCGAACCATCCCACCCAAAGCAAACAGGCCCCTATAAAACTCAATACCACACTATGCGGCGGCATGGGCTCTCGCGGATAACCGACGCGTTTTCCCAAATACAGGGCACACACCAGCGCAGACACTCCAGACGTCACGTGGACCACGGTTCCTCCGGCAAAATCGAGTGTCGGGAACCGTCCGCCCAAAGCCGCACGACGATTGACCAAAGGATCATGAAGAGAACCATGGCGCTGAACTTCATCCGCTCTGCGAATGCTCCAGTGATCAACGCAGGGGTGATGATGGCAAACATTAACTGGTACACCATGAAGGTCTGTTGCGGAATGGTGGCGGAATAAGCTGCATCCGGCTGGACGCCCACACCTCGCAAGAAGATATGGTCGAATGCGCCAATGAAGCTGTTGCCCGATCCAAACGAGAGACTGTAACCAATCAGCGCCCAGAGGATTGTGACGATCGCCATCAAGGCAAAGCTCTGCATCATGGTAGCCAGCACATTTTTTTTGCGTACAAGCCCGCCATAGAAAAGAGCCAAGCCCGGGCCAGTCATCAACAGTACGAGCGCGGAACTCACTAGCATCCATGAGTTATCTGCCGAGCTTTTGGCCTCGATGACCGCTTGCTCGAGTCGGGCGATGCGTTCCGTTTGAGTCTCAACTGTGGCCGGCGTCAGGCTTGAGGACGTCTGAGAGAAAGCAGGATAAACCGCAGTCCAAAGGAACAGCCAAGTTAGAAGTGCCTTGAGGACCCGTTTGTCTGCGAACAATTTGTCTTGCTCCTTTGGCTCAGGAGGTCGAATAAACCCGCGCAATATACTAACGATTCACCGTTAACTGCCGTGTTGAAACGGTGAAGGGCGCTGCAAGACCGTTACTTTAACCAGCCACTCAAACTTGGGGAAATTGAATCTATTTATGACTCCTATCAGGAAAGGTTATGGGACACAATACCGCGCGTGCCCAACCAGCACACATCAGCTCGCGGATTTTAGTGCCCGTCCCGCTCAAGACAGCCGAACAACTACAATGCAGCGACTCCACGTTCCTGATTTCGAATACGGATTGCCTCCTCCACTTTGTAGAGAAAGATCTTGCCATCTCCGATCTTTCCACTACCGGCGGTCTGCACAATGGCGTCTACTACGGCGTCCACCAGGTTGTCCGCCAACACCACTTCCAGCTTGATTTTTGGTAAAAGGTCAACACTGTATTCCCGGCCCCGATAATTCTCCGTGTGACCTTTCTGGCGACCGTGCCCGCGTACATCGGATATGGTCATGCCTTCCACGCCAAGTTCGGAAAGCACTTCCTTCACGGTTTCAAATCTGGATGGCTGAATAATCGCTTCAAGTTTGGTCATCTTGTCCTTTCCCTCGAAGTCGCACGACTTCTTAACAGGAAATACCGGCTGTAAAAATCCTCGGATTGGTTCACGAGATCTTCGTCTCCATGGCCACCCGCTGCAACGCCTTAGCTGCTGCCAGGCTCGGTGATGATTCGGCGGCGCGGGGTTGCGCCGTCACACCTGCGGGTGAAGCAAGAGCTGAGATGACATATTCCGGATACGCCGAAATGCCATGCTCGTGAAGATCCAATCCATAGACCTCGCCTTCGGCTGAAACGCGTAGCGTTCCGGTTAAATTGACCAGATACATCACTGCCATGGCCACCGAAAACGTAGCGGACGTTACAATCAAACTGCCGATCGCCTGAGCAATCAACACTTGTGTGCCGCCACCGTAGAAGAGTCCGGTCAGCGGAGCGGAGTTGTCCGGTGCGACCGGTCCGGTCGCACCATATTTGCCGCAAGCAAACAAGCCTAGCGACAATGTGCCCCAGATGCCGCATATGCCGTGCACCGGCACAGCACCGATCGGATCGTCAATACGGAGCCATTCCAGCAATTCGACGCCTGCCACCACAATCACTCCAGCAACACCCCCAAGCAGGATGGCGCCGGTCGGACTAACCCAGTAACAAGGACAAGTGATCGCAACCAATCCGGCTAAGAATCCATTTACCGTGAAGCTCACGTCCCATTTCTTGTTCGGGATGTAAGCGTAGATCATCGCGGTCAAGCCGGCTGCGCACGCCGCCAGCGTGGTGTTGGTGGCAACCCGCCCGATGCCTTCGAAGTCCATCGCGGAAAGCGTGCTGCCGGGATTGAATCCATACCATCCGAACCAGAGAAGGAGACCGCCGCTGGCTGCGATCGTTAGATCATGGGGCATCATGGGACCGCCACCATCGCGCTTGAACTTCCGGCCCAGTCGCGGACCTAGAACGATCGCGCCTGCCAGCGCAATGAAGCCGCCAATGGTATGCACGACGGTGGAACCCGCGAAATCGTGGAAGCCCATTCCCAGCGAAGAGAAGAAATGGCCGGTGCTGCCCATCGCAGCCAGGAAGCCATCTGGACCCCAAGCCCAGTGACCGACGATGGGGTAGATGAATCCCGACACCGCAACGCTATAGAGCAGATCTCCGACAAAACCAGTGCGACCGATCATCGCGCCCGAAGTGATGGTCGAGCAGGTGTCGGCAAAAGCAAATTGGAATAGCCAGAATGCGAGGAATGCTACTCCGGTGCTTTCATAAGTAGCAGGCACATCTTTGAGGAAAAACCAGTGATAGCCGATGAAGCCGTTGCCGTGGCTGAACATGAACGCGAAACCAAAGGCGAAGAAAAGTAAACCGCAAAGGCAGGTGTCCACGATGCATTCCATCAGGACATTTACAGTCTCGCGTGATCGGCAGAACCCGGCTTCCAGCATGGTAAAGCCAACCTGCATTCCAAACACCAGGAAGGCAGCCACTAAAGTCCAGACTGTGTTGAGCGGATTGACCACGTCCGCGGCTTTAACTTCTACATCCGCAGCAAGAAACCGCCAGAAGAAAAGACTGGTGATTACAGTGATGATGAGCAGTACCAAACCTATGCCCATAGCTTTGCCGGCAAACAGGAGCTTCCCATACCGACGCCATTCAGGATCACCCAAACGAGTTTTCAGGCGAGTCAACTTCTCCGCCATTGGTAGCTTCCTTCCTTTTTGCAGCCTGGCAAACATAGATCGCTCCTTAATCAGAGTTAATTGATTTTGTTCAAGCTTCGTGCACTGTCGGGTCCGACAAATATCCGTTCAATGTAGGCAATAGTTGCAAAATCTTTGGTTCGGGCGCGGCTTGGGTACTGGTCCCAGGGGTAATTTGGTTTTGAACCCAAGCCGATCGCCCCCATGAGAGCAGCACAAGTTTCGGCGCTGCCCGCATCTCGTGTTAGGATTCGCAACTGTTCGAAATTCCCGGTTGCGACCATAGCTTCACCATGCAGATCCATATGTAAGACTTTCACCTTACCTTGCCTCGCGACTGTCGAACATGAATACAACTCCCGCGGTCATGGTGTTCTGAGCTGTAACGGGCAACCCATTCCCTTTCACGAATGTCGGCAGATTTGACATATCGCGCCGGAACTCGAGACGGCTCATGATGTGGCTTGCGATCATGCGCTGAAAGGTTCCAGTGATGCCGTTGAAGTGCTGCGGCGTTCCGGTAGTAAATCCGTCGTGATCGTCGTAATACTCGTACCGGCTCACAACCGTGTATTTGTCATTGAGGGCGTACTTGACGTAAGCCGCAACTCCGGTCCAAAAGACAGGTTTCGGACCGAAGATCAGAGTCGGAGACGTAGCCAGAATGGGATGATCGCCCCGGCCATAGTCGCCGTTGACGGTGAACGAAAGCTTGCTCGTCGGCGAATAGGTGATCACGGTGTCCCAAAGCTGCCGCCAATTGGAGTTGTCGTTAGTCTGCTCCGGACCAGCCATGTAGTTTTGAATGAAGCCGACCTTCTTTGTGGGATTCCATCCAAAACTTGCTCCATAAGTCTTCCCTGTGTTGTTCTCCACGATGTTGTTCCAACCATTGACCACGAAACCGGTGACTGAATACTTGTCGTTGAATGCATACTTCGCACGCAAGCCATAATGGAAATAGGGAATGGCATACGAGAAAAGCAGGTCGCGTGAGTAGTTCCAGTCGTCCTTAGTCTCGATCACTTCGGCGCCATGCGGAGTGACAAATTTGCCGGCGTCGATCTGCAAACCTTTGCCAACAGGCGCAAGGTAGGAGAAATAGGCTTCCTTTAGATACTGATCAAAACCCAACCCGCCGGGATCACTTCCGTTGACGGCGTTGATGGCTTGCCCAAACCCCAGTGCGATGTGATATCCCGTCCTGCTGTTCGCGGGATCCGGAGTTTTGTCCACTACTAGCTCGACGAGATTCAGCGCGAATTGATTCGAGGCAACGTCGAAGCTGCGGAATCCGTTTGTCCGCGAAGAAGGTTGGTTAGAGTTGTAGTTGTAATAGGTATCCACGAACCCGCTCACCGAAGTGGGACCCAGGAGGCTCGCAATTGACATCGCAGGTGTCGGCGAAGTAGTCGCGGGCGCGGTGGTTACGAGGTTCGACTGCGGAACCTCGGTTGGAGTCGGAGTTTTGGTGTTCGAGGCCATGCTGTCGTTTTGCTTCAGTGCAGCAAGCTCGCTGCGAAGATCGCTAACTTGTTTTTCAAGTTCCTGCATTCGTTGCGAAATTTCCGATGGAGCGGGTTCAATTGCCGACGACTGATTCTGAGCCCTGCATAGCGGAGGCGGCACAAATGCGACACAGAATCCCAACACGGCCACGATTACCCAGGAAGCACGATTCATTTTGACTGCTCGCTTTCTCCCCTGGGCCGCACGGTCATCTCATCTACGACTTCATGACCTCGTGACCAGTGAGCGCACACTACAGGTCGGGCTCTGTGAGAGTCCAATACATAATTCTTCTCACTTGCATCACAAATATTTTGAAAACTTAAATTTATGGAGAAGATAAGCCGCCTTTATGGGCGGGTCGCGATGGATGAGGAAATCGGCGCACTTCCGCGTGTGATTTACCGGGACTCTTAGAGCTGTCTTTGGAGTCTCACAAGTCGCGGCGCTCTAGAAGTAACTTAGAGGGGGTGGACTATAATCTGTGGCTAGGCAGTTTGCCCTCCCGATCAATATCGGCTGCCATATCCAAAACAATGAGGAGAGATACATGTCAGCACCAAGCCGTCGCCCCGAGATTCGCCGCCGTCGCACGCGCAACGAAAAAATTGTTAAGCTGAGAAAGCGTCACGCCGCTGCTACGACTGAAGCGGAGCGCACGCGCATCTCGGGAAAGCTGCAACGGATGGCTGTCAACTCTCCTGGGCAGTCGCTACTGAAAAAAGACTGAGTCCTGAAGCAATTCTGACCGGTCAAAGGCCGCGGGCGAGGGCCCGCGCCACACGGCGATTGGTTAGGTGTTGGCTACTTTCGGCAGCGATTCCTCATCGTTGCGTGATCGCACTTTTTCGCTTCGCTGCCCTATCACGTTCTCGTATACGTTAAGAATTTCCCGCGCGGAAGCGTCCCAGGAGAATTTTTTGGCTTGGTCGTAACCTCGTTGCTTCATCCTCTCGCGCAATGTCTGGTCGAGCAATACGCGATGTAGTGCGCGCATGATTTCGAAAACATTTTCAGGATTGACCAGCACCGCCGCGTTGCCCACAACCTCGGGGAGGGAGGAGGTGTTTGATGTCAGTACCGGAGTGCCGTGCGCCATGGCCTCCAGCGGAGGCAGACCAAATCCCTCATACAGAGACGGGAAGACGAAAGTCTTGGCCGAGTCGTAGAAAATGCGAAGTACTTCAATAGGAACAAATCCCATGAAGCGCACATCGTTCTGCACTCCGCCTCGGATGACGGTGCGACGTAGATCGGGATGCTTCGAGAGCTCGTCCCCAATAATGATCAGCTTGAGATCGGGATATTTGCTTTCCTTATCGAGTTCAGCCTTCAGAGCGGAAAAGGCTTCGATGATTCGAACCACGTTCTTATGGGGACTAATTCGCCCGGCATACAGGATGAAAGGGTAGTTTACGAGGTACCGCTCGGCCAGAAATTGGCGATCGCTGTCGTTTGTATGTCCACGCAAAAAGCGTTCGTCAATGGCGTTGTAAACAACTTCGATCCGCGACGCCGGAATACCGAATAGCTTCTCGATTTCCCCCTTAGTGAATCTGGAAACTGCGAAGATCCGAGCCGCACCTCTGAGCATCCTGCGTGTAAGTTGAAAATGCAGAAAGCGCCGCAGCCCGGAGTGGCCGTGGGCGCGGTACATGTGTTCGAGCACATCGTGCACCGTCATCACATACGGGCAGGGCAGGGCTCTGGGCAACCAGAACAGATGGGGAATGTGAACCAGATCGCAACTCAGATTTCTGAGAATGCTGCGGAATGCCAATGACCCCTTTACCGTCGTGTCGCCATCAAGCAGCGGAACAGACTGGAAATTTGACGGCAGCGGGCCGATCTCTGCCATCTTTTGCGGAGGACCCATAAGGAAATACTGATTATGGCGATCCAGCCGGCCTAGGGCGCGCACCACATTGCGCGTGTAAGTGCCCACTCCAAACTCGGTCATCCTCCGGATATCGATGGCGACTTTCACGAAAAGATTTTAAGCGGCGAACGTCCTTCAGTCTTAGGCGCGGACTTCCGCCTGCGCCTTGGCCCTTTGCTCGGCATACAAGGGAAAAGCTTCTGCCATCTCCACTACCCGGTCGCGAATTTTCCGCGGGACCGTCCCGTCGTTGCGCTGATGCAATGTCTCAGAGATCCACCGCCCGATCTGGCGCATCTCCGGTTCCTTCATACCACGTGTGGTGAGCGCCGGCGTGCCGATGCGGATACCGCTGGGCTTCATGGGAGGATTGGTGTCGAATGGAATCGCATTCTTGTTGACGGTAATGCCCGCTTCGCCCAACGCCTTCTCAGCCTCACTTCCCAGCATTCCCTGCGAAAAAACATCGATCAGCATCAGGTGAGTGTCAGTTCCGCCGGAAATCACTCGAAAGCCTTCCCCCGCCAAAGCGTCGGCCAGCACTTTGGCATTGAGCACGACCTGCCGCGCATACTCCCGGAAATCGGGATGCATTGCTTCATGAAAGCAGACTGCTTTGGCGGCAATGATGTGAACCAGGGGCCCTCCTTGCATGCCGGGAAAAACCACTTTATCAATGGCGCTGGCAAACTCTTGCCGACAAAGAATCATGCCGGCACGGGGCCCACGGAGCGTTTTGTGCGTTGTTGAAGTCACAATATGTGCATGTGGCACCGGCGACGGATGCACTCCGCCCGCAACCAGCCCGGCGAAATGTGCCATGTCAACCAGGTAGAGTGCGCCAACTTTGTCGGCGATCTGGCGCATGCGGGCAAAATCAATAATCCGTGGATATGCGCTTCCACCTCCGATGATCAGCTTCGGCTTTTCTCTCTCCGCCAGCTTTTCGAGATCGTCATAATCAATAGTTTCGCTGTCCTTAGTGACACCGTAAGGAACGATCCGATAAGTTTTGCCGGAGAAATTCAGATGGTGACCGTGAGTAAGGTGTCCGCCGTGCGCCAAATTCAATCCAAGGATAGTATCGCCAGGCTGCAACACCGCCGCATATGCTTCCATGTTCGCCTGCGATCCGGCATGGGGCTGCACGTTTGCGTGTTCCGCTCCAAAAAGTTTCTTGGCCCTTTCGCGTGCTAGATCTTCCACTACATCGGCAAATTCACAGCCTCCGTAATAGCGCTTTCCGGGATAACCCTCGGCATACTTATTGGTAAATACCGAACCCATGGCTTCCAGGACCGCTTCGCTCACGAAGTTTTCCGACGCAATCAGTTCTAGGCCTTCATGCTGCCGGCGTACTTCGTTATCGATGGCTGCGGCGATCTGGGGATCCACTTCGGACAGCGGTTGGGAGATGTTTTTCATGATTGAGCTCTCAAGTCAGCAGTTAGCACTTAGCACTTAGCAATTAGCTATCAAAGGTTCGGTACTCAAGCTTTGGCTAGGTGCTAAATCCCAATCATAGCTAAGCGTCGAGGAATTAGCACTTCCGCATTGGACCACCCAGGCGGGTGGATTGCACGCATTTTTACCAGGCCAGATGTTGAATGCCAATGTCTAGCTTTCAAATGCTGTGCGGAAAAAAGATGCTATGTGCCAGCCGTCCATGTATTTGTAGGGCGTCTCGCCTGTGCTGTAGTGGCCGCAGGGAAGGATGACTACCTTGTGATCGAGCGCAAGCCGCTCAAATTGCTCCACCACATGGCGCGAGAATTCAGGAAGGAAGGTGAGATCATATTTCGCATATACAATGAGCGATTTCTTCGGCGCGCGCGCAAAGTGGGGGAAATAGGACATCGGACTAATGGCGCTCCATAGTACGCGCAGACGATCCAGATCGATTTGGGATTCCAGGCCCTGGCGAATATGACGTGTAGACTGGCCGTGCCAAACCACGTCGGCAAAGTGGGTGGAAGCATGATTGAACGCTGCCACCCGAATGCGCGGGTCGTGAGCGCTCGCCAAGAAAGCGTAGCAAGAGCCTAAGCTTGTGCCCAGAATGCCCAACCGGTTGTATCCCTGGTGTTCCAGCCAATCCAAGCAGGAGCGCACATCAATAACGCTCTGGCGACAGGCATCAAGCGTGCGCCCAATGTTGGCAGATACTGCGTAATCAGCGCGATCAATCTCAGCGGGTCTGCGGATATCGTGGTACGGAAGGCTCATGCGTAGAACCGCAATGCCCAGCAAATTCAGTGCGCGGCATAATCCGGTATAGGCTACCGCGTCAGCGTTCCAGTGCGGCAGCAGCACGACAGCGCGCCTGCCGCGTGCCGGAAACCAGCGAGCGTTCATCAGTTTGTTCTCGGGATAGGGCGTGCGCGCAGGAGAAGTGAACCGCAAGAATTCAGCATAGGTTCCACGTACTTGTCTTTCCAGTTTCAGATCTGGCTTTTGGCGAGTGCTGAAGACCTGAATTTCCCGTTTTTCCAGGCGAAAATCACGGGGTGTGGCGTGGGAATAGAATTCATCGCTGCCGGCTACAATCCGCCGATTGAAATCCTGGAAGAACTGCTCGCCGTCCTGAGGTATGTGCCCGGGCGGGAATCCGTTGCGGCAAGGCCAGTCCCGCGCCCATTCGACGCCCCACTCCAGCGGACGGACAACACGATTGTTGTCTACCGACGTGAGCCCGGTTTCCCAGTCATGCATCCATTGCATGTAGCGTGAGGACATGTTTATTGTAAAAATATTAGCAAAATGTTTTGGATGATTGACCTGAAAGCAATTGAACGGTAACTAGCAGGATTTAGATTCAACATCCAGCGGCTGAACGGACTAGACGATGTATCTCCTCGGAACCCGCTTTGAAATTCCGCAGAGGATTTCGTAAGGAATGGTCTTGGCCAACGCAGCGTGCTCGCGAGCGTCCACGCTAAGTCCGTCACTCGATCCCAGCAGCACGACTTCGTCACCCACCGAGCTGCCGGGTAGACCAGTCACGTCCACCAGCGTGAGGTCCATGGAAATTCGCCCGACAATCGGGGCGTAGTGCTCCCGCACAATCACTCGGCCGCCAGAGAAAAGCCCACGGTTCAATCCATCGGCGTAACCCACGGGAAGAACTGCGATGCGTGCAGAAGCTTTGGTTACATAGGTTCCGCCGTAGCCGAGCGCCTGTTTCGCAGGCACCTCACGCACTGACAGAATCCGTGTCTTCCATGTAAGAACCGGTTTCACAGGCAGACGCAACTTGCTGCCGCTGACCTCTCTGCCTGCTCGCTCAAAAGGCAGATAGTAACCGTACAAGGCGATGCCCGGCCGCACCATGTTATGCCAGGACTCCGGGCGTGAGATTACCGCGCCGGTATTGGCAGCGTGAATCAGTGTAGGTCGCAGTCCGTTGTCTCGCAACAGTCGTTGAACATTTTCAAAACACTTCAATTGCTCGTCTACGGAAGGTGCATCCAGCACTTCAGACGAGGCCAGATGAGTCGAGAGCCCCTCAAGCCGTAAGTGGGATGAGGACTTCAGCATCGAACATATGCCGGGTAGCTCTTCCGGTGTCACACCCAAACGTCCCATCCCGGTGTCCACCTTCAAGTGGACGGGGTGTTTGGAAACACTAAGCCGGACGGAGGCTTTTTCCAATAATTCAATTTGCGATGCTTCCCAAATGGTGGGCGTTAGCTCTAGACGAACGATTTCTTCCTCTTCGCCTCGCCAGAATCCAGTCATCAACAGAATGCGAGTCCGGATCCCGGCTTCGCGTAGCGGAATAGCCTCATCGAGAGATGTCACCCCCAACCATCGTGTTCCTTCTTGTTCAAGGGTTTGGGCGCACTCCAAGGCTCCGTGTCCATAAGCATCTGCCTTCACCACTGCACATACGGTGACGTCAGGGCCTAAATGTTGCTCGACTACGTGAAGGTTGTGGCGCAGATTTGCCAGTGAAATCTCGGCCCAGGTCGGTCGAGTTGCGGTCCGCTTCGAGATTTCGATGGTTGCCACTTCAGCCGATTATAGCCGGGCGTCCTATGCCACCGACGTTACCCATGTGCTACGCCTATGCGTCTCCGGACCAGCGAAGGTGTTGTTCATTAGCCGCCCGATAGTACGAAGTTCACCGTGACCCGCGTCTCCACTTCCACGGCTTCTCCGTTGAGAGAGTACGGACGGTACCGCCATTGCTTCACCGCATCCATGGCAGCCTGCACCAGCATGGGATGACCGCTGAGCACCTGCAGATTTTCAATCGCGCCGCTACGGCTGATGACCGCGCGTAATACGACTTGTCCCTGTATGCGCGCCTGTTTTGCGAGCGGCGGATATAGCGGCTGCACACGATTGATGAGGTTGCCTTCCATCATCCGGGAAATCCGCGGCCGTTGGACCACAGGCGTTGGGGGCAGAGCGAAATTAGAAGCCGGATTCGCAATCGAATTGATGATTGAGTTGTCGCTCCAGCGATTACTGGTTCCGCCTGGAACGCCGAACTGCCTGAAATCAAGCTGCGGCTGGGAATCCTCCGACGAGATCAACTTCATCTCGTGAGAAGTCGGCCTGGGCACCACCAGCGTGGTATTGGCAAGGTTGCTGCGCTGGTTCCTCGGGCGCCGAATGTCTGATGTCCCGCCTGCCAGTGACGGCGAAAAAACTGGTTCTACTATTGAATGCATTGGCAGGAGCCCTTCGGTATGAAGAAGCGGCAGAACCAGCAACGTGGCAACAGCGAGCGTCTGCACAACGAAAGAGGCCAGCGTTATCCAGCCGCGATGCGAATCACTCCCCTGAGACTGCCAAACAGAATCGGCGAACATCGTATCCTCCTGAGATAGGGAAGCTCATCTCTAAGGACACCGTCTAACAGTCTTCTGGCCTGCTTACGGAAAGAAAAAAGGCCGCGTCGAAACGCGGCCGGCGGGAACTTTTTTGACGGCAGAAGTGTCGCCGTTATTTCGGAGGCTGCGCACCTTGTGGTTTGGCCGCCGGCGGGACTGCAGGCTTGGTCGCCGCTCCGGTTGGCTTCGGTGCCGTGACAGGGCGAGCAGGCGCAGGCACACCAGATTGCACATTGTAGGCTTCCACAACGGGCTTGGTGATGTCCACCGATGGCCCAGCCCAAAGTACCGGTCCATTGGGCCATGGGTTGGAAGTATCAATGATCACTCCAAAGCCGTTATCCCCAGCGTACTTCACTAACAGGGGCGCCATCTTCTGCAATATGCGTTGTGCGATCTCGTTCTGTTGATTCTGGGCATCATCCCGCGCGTCTTGAACGGCGCGCTCAAGAGATTTTTGTTTCTGCTCAATCTGTTTCACTAGTGTGGCCCGAGCCTGCTCGTTGAGCTTCTCTCCCTGAGTATTGAGCTGCTTCTTCAAATTATCTACTTCGTCGTTCAGCCCCTTCAGCTCGTTCTGCTTCGGTTCCAGTTTCTTGCTGAGGGCATCGAAATCGCGCTGGCCTTCATTGCTGGCAAAGATGGCTTGCTCAACGTTGATGGTCCCGATTTTGGTTCCCCCGGCGCTAGTGGCCATGGGACCTGTGGTGCTAGGCACTGCGGCACTGGGAGCTGCGGGTAGTGCCGCCGAAGGACTCCCTGTCTGGGCCATGGCTGCCAGTGAGAACGTGAAGGCGGTAAGCGTAAGACATCGTAAAAACTTACTTGTCATGAGGTTGCTAGACTCCTTGGAGAGGATCGCCGGACGTACCAGCGTCCCACGCCAGAATTCAAGGCGTAATAACCACCCTTTCATGCGAATTGCAGG
>MNGW01000137.1 GCA_001918935.1 Acidobacteriales bacterium 13_1_40CM_3_55_5
AACGAGACGGAAGCGAGGGGGGCGGGGAAGTCGAACATCCTCCGCTTCGTGTCTCCGTACCCCGCTCCGCTCGCACTCGGTCTTACAGATCCATCCGATCTGCTGAACTTTCAGCCAAGACTAAACGCCTGCGCTCTTCATGCCCTGCTTGGCTTCGGTCTGGCCCTTCTTAGATTCTGCTTTCTGATCTGCGGTCGGATCTAGCGTCTGAATTGCCTTTCCCAGGCTCATGCTCTTGTTGCCAGTTCCAGGAAGCTGATGCGCAGATTCTTGCTGACGTGGGCCGCAGCCACACACTGGCCCAGGTTCTTGAATCCAGTACACGCCTGAGAGGCGGGCATGCCAGTGAGCGTCTGGATCTTACTGCCGATGGCCGGGTTCTTGGTGAGAATGTCATTCACAGTCGGCTGATGTGTTGACCCCGAGCTAGTGGTTTTCGTGCTTCCAGAGTTTCTGTGATTGGAAGAACCCGTACTGTGGCCCATGCCGCTCCCAAGTCCACCGCTCATAGTGCCGCCGGTGTGTGCGTGTTGTGCAAGAGCAGCCGTCGCGTACAAAGCGACCGTAAGACTAAGCATTGGAATTCGTGTCATCTTCATTTGAGTTGACCTCGTGACTTAAGTGTTCATCTGCCGCAAAGAGCCCATTACTGATGTGCGCTCCTGCGGAGCAGATGTCCTACATTTAGACCAAGCGAAAACGAAACTGAATTCAAGTCGTAATGAACGCTGCGCGTGTATCCCACTTCGGCATCGAGATAAGGCGTTAGACTGGCATCCACCCAGGTGGAAAAGCCATTGTCGCGCGCAATGTCCGCCGTTCCGGTGGTTTGCTGGCTGGACTGGAAGTTCCGTCCGTGCGTAGCGCCGGCGCCGTTTCCACCCGGTGTTCCCGTCACGCGGCTGAAAACCGTCTGGTTGCCGAAGGGCTGAATGTCATACGCCGCGGCGCCGACGCTGATAGATTTCCAAACATCCGCTTCCGCGCCTCCGCGAAAATGTGAGTTGAGGCCCAGCGTCGTGTAAGGGCGCGGGAAAGCCGCGAATCGGAGGTTGTGTTGGAAAAGCCAGCTTCCAGGAAGGGCGTCACCCGCGAGAACGAATGATCCAATCGGTTCGTCCAATCAAACGTTGCCCGTCCCGTACTCAGACCAAGCTTGCTATCTGCCAACGGGGCCGACCCCGTCACGACGGAAGCAAAATTGACCGCGGGATGCAGATACTTCCACCGCAGATTCACAGAAGGATTTCCCAAACCGCTGCTGGATGTCGCGCCCGTAGTCGAACCGGATGCGTTCACGAAATAAATTGGTACGCCCATATCCATAGCGAAGTGCTCGGTGAGCTTGTATCCAATGTTGGAGTCGAGTTCGTACACTTGCCCAGCGGAGTTCGTGGTACCACCAAACTCCACGTACGAAGTGAGACCGGTGTCTTGCGCAGGCGGCTTAGCCTGAGCAAAAGCCGATGCCGCCAGAAAAATGGCGATGATCAAAACCGTGAAACAGGAGATTGGACGACTACTCATCTTGGGTTCGCCCCTTTGTCTTGTAATGTTAGAACCCATTTCGCCGGGAAAAGTTGGTAACCGTTACTGCCATAGAAGCGGCCACGCGCACGCCTTTCCGGCTCTTTGGGTTCCTTTAAAATGCATCCTCTACGCCGTTCGCGAGCGGGGCAAGTAACCAAGGTTCAATCAGCAACTTACGTTTCAGCCGATTGCGCAGAACGGTTGGAAAGCTGGAAGTTACTGGCTGTCCAGAAGAAATTTCCATTGCGGGAACCGCTTCTCGTTCAGGGCGGAGGTGGCAGGCATTACCCGGTGTCTTCGCAATCGGAAGAATTAGGCCCCGCACATCCAAGACTTAATCGTTGTACTGGTCTCGTACTCCACCGGGCTGCCATTGAGCATGTACCGCCCGTAGCGCCACTGCCTAACGGCGTCCAATGCCGCTCCGGCGAGTCTCGAGTCACCGGCGCGCACGACGGTGATTTGTTTCACAGTTCCGTTTTTGTTTATCACCAGTTTTAGAACCAGTTCCGCCGCCTCGCACTGACTGCAAGCATCATCAGGGCAGGTGGGCCGAACCCGATGCATGACAAGGCGATTCCCAACACCCTCAGAGAGGTAAACACGACTCTCGCCTTTGTGTTCCAGATCTCCCAACGCCAGCGAACAAAGCAGAACTGCTAGAACGAGGACTCTCATCTCTAAACGCACTCCTCATCTCGCTGGACACCGCCGTAACGGAAATTGTTCCGTTCCTCTTGATCGCTGCTGAACTCCTGCCACTATGATTTGGCTGCCCGGGCCTGCCGGTGCACCAAAAGTGAGTAAGTTACTTTAGTGATACAATTTTGCGAGTAGGGTTTACTCCCAAAATACTCCCAAAATGATACCGTCCGTTGGGCTTTTTTGGCCCCTGATGCAATCTTTTGTTGAAAACAAAAGGCTTACATTGACACCCTTCAGGGCAAAAAGACCAAAAAATACAGTGTTCACTGTATAGATTTCCACAGGGTGTAGGGCTTTTGACTTATTGCCCTTTTCACGCGAAACCAGCTAATCTGCAAAGAAATCAACCGTTAAATCTTGTCTCGATCCGGTCTTGGTTTGGCGAAGGCCAGAGAGTTCTCTGCCTCGGGTGGGAATTCGGGTCAAGGCGAGAAGACGGAATCATGGGGGGGTGTTTTAGTGACGTTGAAGGCAATCTTTTTTGCAGCGGTCATGCTTTTGTGTTTCGGGCTGTTCCCAGCCACCAACCTCGCGCACGCTGAATCAACCATGAGTTGTCCCAGCGGGACCTACGACATGCTGGATTGGATGACGATGGATTCAAGTATGCGGAGCAGTTCTCATCTCTCCGGTAGCGCGAATCCTTTGTACACCACTGTGTACAAGGACAAATTTTACTGGACCAAGGGTGGAAACGGGAGCCCGTGGGACATCCAGCTTTACGACAGCAAGTACATCTATCTGTGGATCACCGAGTACGCTTGGAGCAATCCGAGCAGCTACAAGAAATCCACGAACAACACAAACATGCCGTTGACCGCCCGTTGCAGCAAGGGCGGATTTCCTGGTTCCACCATTTACGTCAGCAACACCAATTACGACATACATACCGATTGCACCCATTACACAACGCACGGATTGAAAAAGGGAGTCAATCAGGTTTGGGGACCCTACAATCTCTCGTTCGGCGGAAGTCTGCCGAACAATATGCCCACACTGGTGGTCAGCTATCGTTACAACTGCAATACCAGCTATGGCAGTTGTGGTGACAAAGAGGAGTACTACTTGAGTCAAAAATATGGCCTGGTGCAATGGGTGCATTACACATTGATAAACGGGTCGTATCAGCAGCAGCAGAAGAGTGTGTTCAACAAGCTTTCAGCAGGTGCCACGTTCCCTAGATTTCAGTGCTTCTAGTTTGAAGACATTGAAATAGTTGTCAGTAAAAAAATAACTGCACCTTCAATTCGCGTTGGGGGTGCGCATTTCCCAGGTTAAGACAGGCGCCCGGCCCGGTAGAACCCCCGAGCCGAGCTGGGTGTCCTCTGAACGTAGGTCGATCGGGCTTCGGAACTCAGCAGGATCAGTTTCCTAGCCCCGTACTTAGCGCTCAGGAGGAGAAATGCGACACGGGGTACTTGCAATCGCTGTTGTAATCTTTACTTTGCCGGCAACGTTAGCAGCCGGAAGCCTCAAAATCGTTCCCACCACAACGTTGCGCGCGCAGACTTCCAACAACACCAGCGGCGCGAATTCGTTCCAATCCCAGAGCAATGGAAATATTGCCGCTGGCAACGCCAGCAAATTGGATATTCATTCGCTCTTGTATCCTGGAGCAAATACGAAGATCTACGCGCATCTGATGCCCTGGTTTGGCGATCCGCGCCACATGAATGTGGGATATAACTCGCAGGATCCAGCGCAAATCCATCGTCAAATCACGGACATGATCAGCCGCGGCATTGATGGTGTGATCATCGATTGGTACGGATTTCGAGATACCTTCAGCAATAAAACCACGCTGGCGGTAATGGCGGAGGCCGAACAACATCCGGGCTTCACTTTCGCCACCATGGTGGATAAAGGCGCGATAAAGTTGAGCTCCTGCCGAGGCTGTACGCCGCAGCAGGCGTTGATTGAACAAGTCCAGTACGTGGAGCAGACTTTTGTTCCGTCGCCCGCATATATGCGAATCAATGGGCGGCCGGTGATCACCAACTTTGATATCGACCTGCATTACACCGTCGACTGGAACGCGGTCAACGCAGCCACCAGTACTCATCCAGCCTTCGTTTTTCAACACAGTGGTGGTTTCACGCACACCGCAAGCGCAGGTAGTTATTCCTGGGTGATTGTGAACGTCACCGATTTTGGTATGAGCTATTTGACGAAATTCTATAAGACGGGTTTGACCCTGCCACTGAAGGAAACCATCGGAGCGGCCTACAAAGGTTTCAATGATACGCTCGCTTCGTGGGGACAAAATCGCATCGTGACCCAACGCTGCGGCCACACCTGGTTGCAGACCTTTAACGAAATCAACAGCTTCTACAACTCCACCAACCAACTCGATGCCTTGCAGTTGGTAACGTGGAATGATTATGAAGAAGGAACGGAGATCGAAACCGGTATCGACAACTGCTTCACCATGTCCGCAGGCATGGCGGGCAATTCCTTGCAGTGGAACGTGAATGCCTACGAGGACACGATCGACCATTATGTGGTGTACATCAGTAGCGACGGGGAGAATCTGATGCCGTTGAACACCATGCCACCGGGATCTCGTTCGTTAAACTTATGCAGCTATTCCTTGGAACCGGGCACTTACCAGGCGTTCGTACAAGCCGTGGGAAAGCCAACAATGAGAAATCAAATGTCGGCTGCGGTGAAGTTTGCAGCATGCTCAGCGAGCCCTCAGACGGCAGGAACCATCGCCTTGGGCGCCACACCGGCAGCTCTCAATGTGAGTGCAGGCAAGCCGGCGAGTTCGCTGGTGACGGTCACGCCGGTTTCGGGATCGTTCCACAATTCGGTTTCTCTGTCGTGCTCGAATCTACCCGCGGGAGCCGTCTGCTCGTTCTCGCCGCCGACGATCACTCCAGGAAGTCAAGCTGTCAGCTCCACCCTGACTATTTCCGCTGGCGTGGCCTCCTTGCCGTTCCACGATCGGAATAGCGGCGGGAGGAGTTACGCTCTCCTTTTGTCTGGCTTCGGCATAGCGGGGTTGTCCATCGCCGGAAGCCGGTCGGGCAGGAAGAGGATGTGGCAGCTTCTGGGTTTGAGTACGATCGTTCTGATGAGCTGTGTTTTCCTGTCGTGCGGCGGGGGCAATATTCCGCAAGTTTCCGGGGCTGGCGCTTCGGCTGGAACCTTCCAGATCGCGGTCAACGGAGATTCCGGGAATCAACACATCTCTACTTTGGTCACTCTCACCATCAAGTAGGCCAGGATTTGCGCTTGCTGGCGGCGTTACGGAGAGCCTTCCTAAAAATCTCCGAGCCGCCAGACGGGTCAGCCGAGGACGCAAAGGCAACCAGCGAGGCAATCTTCGCAGCCTGGATACCGAAGCCAGCAGGCCAAGCTGTTGCTGCAGATTGAACGTCCGCAGATACTGACGAATAATTTCCGGCATACTCATTCGCAGTGCGGCAGAAAAATTCTGGATCGCCATTTCCATCTGGCGTTCGGGATTTTCCAATAGAGCAATCATGGTGGCCGCCAGGCTTTTCACGTTCCCGGCCTGATAAAGTTCAATCGCCAGGCCTTCTTCTTCTGCGAGCTGGCGAAAATCGTTGATATCAGAGGCCACAATCGGCACTCCGTAAGCGCAGGCCAGATGAGCCACACCGCTGGATCCGGCAGACGAGGAATACGGCATCACAGCGATGCTGGTACCTTGAAAGAGCTCGGCAATTTTGTCTTCTGGAACGTAACCAATAAATTCGATCTGGGGATGTTCGCGGTATTGCCGCGCCATGGATTCCATATAGCCTGGCGCTTTAGGATGATCAGTCCCGCCCACGATTAATCGCGCTTGCGGAAACTTGTGCGCCACAGCTTCGAAAGCCTCCACCATCAGTTCCAAGCGCTTGTATGTGCCCCACTTGCCGAACGCCAGAATACGGTGCTCAGGATTGCCTCGCTTGGACAATGCCGGATACTCAGGCCGGCCGGACAAAATCCCGTGGTTGCGCACGTACACTGCGCCTCGTCCATATTTCTCGCGAATGATGCTGCGATACGCCGGCAGCAAAACTGAGATGGAATTGGCAAACAGAAGTAATTGTGTCGCCATGAATCCTGCCGCGCGATACAAGCCGGGAAAGCGGACGCCGGCATCTTTCAGGTCCACCGTCTCCATCAGTTGATGAAGCGTGACGTGAGTATAGAAGCCGGACATCCGGGCCATTGCGGGGATTCCGATTCCGGCGAATGCGGGCAGCGGCTTGCCTCCGAAACTGGCGAAACCCAGATTGAACCACACCACGTCGGGCTTCAGCTGCCGGATCGCGAGCAGCAAGCGCCAGGGATTTGCCATGCTGTTAAACGCCCAGCAACGAATTACAGAAAATCCGTGCAATTCAGATTGTGGTGCGGGAAGATCGTCTCCCAGGATCGTGAGTGAAAGACCAGGAATTTCCTGGAGCTCAAGCGCGAGGTGGTACCCGTATTCGTTGAGTGCTTCACGGCTGGGTGGGAACGCGCTCACTAAACAAATATTCATTGGTTACCGGGCCTGAAGATCGCGTATCGAGAAAGTTTTCCCAGAAGAGTCAGATACTGTAAAGCCACTTTCACATCCGCTTTGCTCGCACCGGCGTGGCGCTGAGCGAATTGATACGGTATTTCCTTGGCTTTGCGAATCCTCCCTCTGACTAAGATTTCCAAAAGGATCTTGAAGCCCTGGGGTTGCAATTCAATTCCTTCAATGCACTCGCGACGCACTACGAAAAATCCCGCCAGTGGATCCTTGATCCGAAGCCCCGGCCTTTGTAGCGGCATGGTCGCCCAGGTGCCGCAGAGAGAGATGAGTTGACGCATCTTGTTCCAGTTGGTAACAGTATTCTTGGTCACGTAACGGCTGGCGATCGCGATATCGTTACCGCCGCGAATTGCATTCAACAGCTCAGGCAGAATTTCCGGAGGATGCTGCAAGTCGGCGTCGATCACGCCCAGCCAGTTCGCGTCCGTATGTTTCCATCCGTGGATCACTGCGCCGGCTAATCCGCGTTCCCCTTTCCGCACCAGCAGCCGAATTCGCGGATCACGAGCACCGTAGGCTTGCACCACATCTGCCGTTCCGTCCCGACTGTCGTCGTCGACTACGATCAGTTCGTAATCGATATTCACGGGCGCAAGGGCGGCTTGCACCCGTTGGAACAGGGTTGGAATGTTGCCCGCCTCATTCAGCGTCGGGATGACAAGCGCGAATTTCTCAGCTTGCGGGTTGGATGTCATAGCAAAGCAGAACCTGTGCTCCTCCTTGGATGGCCTGCGGCACGCACGCGTTGGTTCATGCAAACACCTGTTTCGGTGAGATTTAGCCTGTATATGGGATGCCGGTGAAAGTGGGAAAGTGACGGAGACGATGACTTTGCGATCAAGCTCGCCAGAGCCCAGGATAGATTAGCAATATCAAACAGACGCCAGGGAATTGTAATCCAGTTGCGGACCTTGCAGCGGAACGCACTTTTGCAGTTTTTGTGAAATGGCCAGGCGAACTTCTTCCTCGGAACGCGCCTCAATCAAAGTTAAGCCTGCGATATCCCGCAAAGAGAGATACGAGCGACGATATTTATACAAGAAGTCCAAAGGGTACTCTGGTTTTCGTTCCCGGGCTGCCTGAGGGTCGGCATCCAGCAAATACGCGACGTCTGGACGTGGAACGAGTTTTATTATCACGCGTGCATAGGTTCTCGCCAGGGGATGCTCCAAAGGAAGAGTTGCGAGTTGATCGAAAATATAACGATCAAACACGATGATACGAGCTCCCTCGGCTTTGGTCTTCGCTACTACGCGCCTCAGATTAAGAGCGTCGAAGACAAAAAGAGCGGAGCGAGCCAAGATCAGATACCAGGCGCGGTTGTTTTTGTCATTGCGATTTACCGGCTTACCAGGCGCGCCGATACCGCCATCACTCTTCAGGAATTTGTGACTGAAACCTGCCCGCCATCGTGGAAACGCAACTACATTGTCCCAGAATGCCAGCCGCACGAAGGGAAGACCGGCGTCAATCAGCTGATTGCAGAGGTGATCAATCTGCGTGCTCTTCCCGGATCCATCCATGCCGGAAAAACTCAGCAAGACGTCCGGGCAGGATTCTGGTTGGGTCTCCTTAACCGTCGCTGGATTCAATGACTCCCCCATTACGATAGAAAATTTGCCTTATGACTCAGCGAGCGCCTGGCGGTTTCGGTGACGTACCCTTTGACAACGCAGCCACGGTTCCGATCGCTACTCCCGCACCCGCAATAACGCCCATCTTTATCAGAAACGATCGAACTTGACGTTGCTTTGCCGGTGCAATCGCAGCGCCAGCTGGTCGCGAGGCTGCATTGCCGCTGAGTTTCCCAGCTTGAGCCGCGGCTGTTCCCGTGGGCTGCGGTGTGCTCCGAACTGGTGTCTGCGCCACTGCTGGCGTTGCCTTTTCCTGCTCGGTCTGCGGTTTCGTTGCCCCAGGACTGTCAGGCAAATGATTACGATTGATCAGTTCCTGAGATGCCTTGTCTTCCACGTCCTGGCGATCGGGATTTTCCGACTGCGGTTGTGTCTGGTTCGGCTCCTGCGGCTGCGCGGTTTGCGGTTGAGCTTGTGGCTGCTCAGCCTGGGCCGGCGTCTCTGCGGGCGCCTGTTGCGCCAGCAGCATGGCCGGCTGCAGCCCCGACAGCAGGAATACCAGAATTACGCCGAGCAGTTTTTCCGTCCAGCGATTCATACCCACTCCTTGAGACTCGAGTCCCGACTTCCGATAAGCGCTATGCGACGGCTGGCTGTGGTGAAGCCTCGTCAGACAGCTTATTATCCACAGGCGCCACGCTGAAGCTCGATGCCGCCTCCGACACCGTGGGAAACATTTCAAAAATCTGATCCATCCGGGTGAGTTCCAGAACAGTTGCCGCCTCTGGCGAAATTCCCGCCAGCTTCACGGCGCCGTCCCGTCGCGCGATTTTCGACATGCATTCCAGCAGCATATCTAATGCGGCCGTATCGATATCTTTGACGGCCGACATATCAACCACCACACGAGGTCTGTCGCGCCTGAGTTCGGGCTGCAGCGCACGCATAAAAGTGCGCGCTTCTTTAGCACTAACGTGTTCTGGCAACTTAATCACCATGATGGGCCCCCTTTTTGGTCACTTGCCGTCGGTAGCCGTGGCACAGAAGAGGTGCGCCTTCCGGCGCACTCAGTCGCCACGTCCAAACCGGCGGGTAGTCAATAAAGATGCTAATTGCGAGGAGCGGGTTACCAAATTTAAGCCGAACGTCCCGCTCGGTCCGAGCACGGATCGCGCTCTTCTACTCAACTGTCGAGAAGGAGAAGTAGTGCCGATTAAACGCGAATCACTGATCTCCACCTCGATGTCACGATTCAAATGAAACAGCTTCGACCCCTTTACTAGAGCATGTTGGACATTGAGACCCATGCCCAGATAAGTGCCGGGAAGCACACAACAGTCGTCCACGGTGGTGCCGCAGTCCACTTCGCACTGCCTTTCCACAGCGGTGGCGCCACTAATGGTGCAAGACGCTTCTATACAAGTCTCGGCGCCAATAAATGCCGGAGCCAGGATGGTGGCTGAGCGATCCACTCTGGCTCTCTCCCCGTACCAAATCCCTGAACGAACTTCACGGCCCACCGGACGCATGCCACATTGCCCGGAGAACGCGTCTTGCACCAATCGTCTGAAATCGGCTGGCTCTGCCAGAAGATTGGTGTATCCAGTGAAGCTGTACCGTTGGCGTTGCGGAATCAGCGCGCTGAGGCGGGTGCGAAATGAACCCGTGCCCTCCCGTAGCGGCGCAGCGTCCACCACCACCAAATCAAGAGCGGTGTGCCGGTTGTACACCTGAGTGAGTGGGCTGGCACTCTCCCGGTGAAAACGCAGCAAATCGCGCAAATCAAGCTCGACATAAGGTCCGAGGCGAACTAACAGCAACGTTTCCACACCTTGATTCAGGTATTCGGAAACTACGCTATCCCAGGCCGGCCAAAACCCGGGGGTTGATCCGGTGCGGTAAAGAGAACCACTGGCACTGCTGGCGGTGCAACCCGGAAGCGGCCCTTCCGAGATGATCGAGATCCGTTGCGCCCCGAAACCGCGAAGCCGGGCTACAACTCGATCGATGATGCTTTGCCCGAGCACATCACAGGAACCCACCGGCAAACCCATGAGCAGTTGTGATGTGGCTTTAGCGTTGGTGTTGTTGTCGATGCGCTTGCGCGGTGCGCCCCGTTCGTCATCGGTCTCAGAGTGGCGACCACCAGCAATGGTTACGATTACACCAATGTTCACGTTGTCTTCGCCTTCATGGGCCTGTGTTGAACTCGTATGCAATTGCTAATGAACATCACGCGTTGGATCCGATGAGCTGCGGAGTGGCTGCGCTCGCCGCCGAGACCACTGCCACCGCCTCTTGTTGTTCTTCGTCGATCGCCACTTCCTCCCAAGCCTCCAGCAAGAGTGCCGGCGACAATTCCTGATCCTGCGCGCGGGAAGACTTCGACCGCTGGCGAGCCGTCTCCGGCTGTTTTGCTCCGTCCTGAGCTTCCGCCCGGGCGTAACCGAGCAACTCACGAATGCGCAGCTTGGCTTTGTGCAGTTGTGATTTTGAATTTCCTACGGAGCAATCTAGGAGCTGCGCGATTTCCTGGTGCTCATAGCCTTCGACTTCATGCAGCAGGAAGATTGTTCGATAGCCCGCGGGCAGTTCCTTGATCGCGCGTGCCAATGCGATGCGATCGACCGAGCCGGTTAGCCGGTCATCTTTACTTCCGTATTCGCGGCGGACCATCTTCGCGTCCTGGCTAAAGGGCTCGTCGAGAGAGACCTGACGCAATGCCTTTTTGCGGAAGTGCATCAACACAGTGTTCACTGCGATGCGATACAGCCATGTGGATAACGCGGAGTCGCCACGAAAAGTTTGTAACTTGCGAAAAACCTGCAGAAACGCATCTTGCGTTAAGTCCTCAGCTTCCGCAGTATTGTTGGTCATGCGCAGGCAGACGGAGTAAATCCTCGCCTTGTGCGCATAAAATAAGGATGAAAATGCATCGGAGTCGCCTTGCTGAGCTCGCCTTACTAGGTCAAGGTCCGTATCGAACCGAGGGGTGGAATCTGGGTGGCTCACTTGAATCTCCTTTCAACGGATCAGGCTCTTGGTCATGCGTCTTACAATAGGTGCGCTTGCATGGTTGAGACTAGGTGGAGTAGCTGCTCCGGTCCATCCGGTGCACTCTGTATGGGTTTTGATAAGTTGCTGTACCACAGTGAAATGCGCGGAACCGCAATTAAAGTGCGTAAAAAGCAAATCGTGTGGCGAGACATACAGGGAAACCGCACGCAGAGCCAGCGAATGACCCTTTAGTCTGTAGCGTCCCTACAGTGTTTCCCGCGAGAAAAATACATAGCACTCTGGATTGGTCGGCGAGAAGCAGGTGGATAAAGTCCCACCTCGGACGTACACGGTTCAACTGATAAAAGAAACCGAAAGCGAGCGCTGCGGACCCGGGAAAGATGTGCTCACTCAAGTAATGGGAGATTGAGTGTGCGAGGGCGGGCGAGTCGCGAGACCATTTCACATTTGCTAAACGCGCCGCCGCCGGGTCAGCGCTGGAGAAAGTTCACTCGTGATCGGTTCCGCAAAATCGCTACAGAAATTCCTTAGGGAAAGTACAGCGTCAGCAGGATTGTTCGCCTTGCAGTACGACTCTATGCTTCTCGACATGAAAGTTGCCCTCTATCAAACCCACCACTCGAGCAGGCGCCGGTCTCGTAGTGAGGCTGGCCCTGCTTCTCGCCTCTTGTTAGCGGCTGAGCGCAGCGGCGGGTGCAGTTCCGGGCTCCATTCCTCTTTTTCTTAATTGTATTTTTCGTATTGCATTCAAACTCAACCTAAACTCAACCTAATCGTGGAGGCGCATTGTGAAATCCAGTTCATTAAAAGATCTGTACGTCGAACAGCTCCAAGATTTGTACTCTGCCGAAAATCAACTGATTAAAGCATTGCCAAAAATGGTGGAAGCCGCATCTTCGGATGAGTTGCGCACGTCCATCGAGGAACATCTGGAGAAAACCAAACAGCACGCGGCCCGGCTGGAAAAGATATTTGACCGCATCGGAGAAGATCCCAAGGGAAAGAAATGTAAAGGTATGGAAGGCTTGATCAAAGAAGCCAGCGAAGTCATTGAAGACGATGAAATGGAAGAAGAGGTGAAGGATGCGGCAATGATCGCGGCTGCTCAGCGTGTTGAACATTATGAGATCGCGGGATACGGCTGCGTACGAACCTACGCGACCCTGCTGGGCGACAGAGAAGCTGCCGCTCTGCTCGAACAGACGCTGGAAGAAGAAAAGGAAGCCGACGAGACGCTGAAGAGCAAGTATCGAGCCGCCGCAAGACCGCTGGGCGCAGATCTAAGCCGGCAGCCTAGTGCAGCGGATCACCTTTCATGGCCAACTCGGTAAAGGTAAAGAAGCGCAACTCGGTAAGGGGAAAGAAGATCCGGTACGCCGTGGTAGGACTGGGCTACATCGCCCAGAACGCGGTGTTACCGGCCTTCGCCCATGCCCGCAATTCTGAATTGACCGCGCTGGTCTCCGACAATCCCACTAAACTCAAAAAACTCAGCAAGAAGTACTGTGTCCCGCACACCTATTCCTACGAAGAATATTCCGAATGCCTGGAGAGCGGCGAAGTAGACGCCGTCTATATCGCGCTGCCCAATCACATGCATCGCGCCTATACCGAAGCAGCCGCTCGGGCGGGTGTCCATGTTCTTTGTGAAAAGCCGATGGCGGTGACCGAGGAAGACTGTCAGGCGATGATCGCTGCGGCGGAAAAGAACAATATCAAATTGATGATCGCCTACCGGCTTCATTTTGAGGAGGCCAATCTCAGGGCAGTCGAGTTGGTACAGTCTGGGAAATTGGGAGAACCGCGAGTCTTCGACTCAGTATTCACTATGCAGGTCAAACCGGGTAACGTTCGTCTGCAGAAGGAGAAGGGTGGAGGAACGCTGTACGACATCGGAATCTACTGCATCAACGCGGCGCGTTATCTGTTCCGGGCCGAGCCGGAAGAGGTATTCGGCGCTGCTGAAAATAGTGGCGACCCGCGATTCCGTGAAGTAGAAGAAAGTTTTTTCGCGACCCTGCGTTTTCGGCGTGGCCTCGCCGCAACTTTCGCGTGCAGCTTCGGCGCCGCCGATGTCTCTGCCTACACCGTCGTCGGCACCAAGGGCGTTTTGCGCGTCGATCCTGCGTATGAATATGCGACCGGCTTGCAGCATCATCTCGATATCGGCGGCAAAAAGAAGACGGTGCGATTTCCCAAACGTGACCAGTTCGCTCCAGAATTGATTTACTTTTCAGACTGCATCATCAAAGACAAAGAGCCCGAACCTTCTGGCGTGGAAGGATTACAGGACGTACGCATCATTCGCGCCCTCTACCGCTCCGCCCAGGAGCGCAAGCCGGTAAACCTGGACAACACCCCACCGCGAAAACGTCCCAGCACGGTTCAAGAGATCAGTCGTCCACCGGTGCGAAAGCCGGAATTAGTCGCCGCGGAAGGTCCGTCGCCGGACTGAACTACGGCGTCGACCAGGAGGATGTGTTTATGGCGGAAAAAGAACAGGCTAATTCGTGCGCCACCAAAGACCCAGCCCATGGCAAGACAGGAAGAGATCCTGAGGATCGCGAGGTAAATGAAAAAGCGGAGCAGGAACTGCGAGAGAAAATGATGGATAAAACTCTGGCGGATTCCTATCCCGCCAGCGACCCGCTATCTAGCATCCCCGACCCCGCTGAGGATGACTCCGCGGCATAGGGCTGCAAGAATTTTCTATTCGATCCCCGCCTGCACTACGTGAACGATGTTGTTGCGAACGGCGTAAAGTACCAGGTCGCTCACCGAGTGGAGCTGCAGCTTGCGCATGATATTGGAGCGATGAGTTTCCGCAGTCTTCACGCTTAGACCCAGCGCCACCGCCACCTCTTTTGTGCTCTTACCTTCAGCCAGCAGTTGCACAATTTCACGCTCCCTAGGCGTCAGCCGGTTGCGTCCAACCGTCACTGGGGTGGAAGGTGTGCCGCCCTTGAGATAGCCCTCCAGGACCATGGCGGCGACTTTGGAAGTGAAATAAGTCTTATCCCGGCGCAGGGCTTCCACCGCGGCAACCAGATCGCGCGCGGCGTCGGACTTCAAAAGAAATCCACGGGCGCCGGCGTTGAGAACCTCTCGCACCACCTGGTCCGAATCATGCAAAGTCAGGATAAGCACCTTCGCATGGGGATTGGTCTTCAGGATTTGCCGCGTGGCTTCCAGTCCGTTCAGGCTCGGCATACCGATGTCGAGTATTACTACGTCCGGCTTCAGTTGCTGGGCCTTTTCCACGGCTTCGCGGCCATCGGCGGCTTCGCCGCAAACTTCCCAGTCCGGCTGCGCCTGCAATAGCGAGCACAAGCCTTTCCTGACAACTTCGTGATCATCAGCTATGAAAATTCTAAAGGCTGCCAAGACTCACCTCCAAGAGATCCGCTCACCCAACACCCATCCTTACGCGGCCCCCAACCTTGCAATGCCTATCGCGGTACAGCACCACAATGGCCAAACCTCGTTCGTAGCCGAATCCTCTAGATTCGAAACCTGCTATGCGAACAACACTGATCAAGAGCAGGGCACAGGTCCGGCTCGTACAGGCCGTCAGCTTGCAAGTTTAGTGCATTCCCTTTCCCTCAGCAAATGTCGCCCGTTCCCACTACTCTGCTTTCGATGTGGACGTCTCCGTTAACGTATATCATTATTTTTGAATGTGCAAAGCTTCGAACAGGAAGTGAAGAAAAGCACGAAACACGTCGATCCGTTCCAACCAAAGAGTCTCATAAACTGCGCGAACTCTTTCAACTTCAATACCTTGCCTGCACTAGCAACTGTTGGTTTGTTGCGGCTCCTCATCCGGCAGTTTCAAATCTCCCAGTTCCGGGATCTCGGACCCACCTGGACCAAGGGGAATAACCTTCAACCCTCGCAATGGCTCAAGCGCCAGAGTCATGGTGTCCGCACAACGGCCGCACAACCAGAAATGCGTTGTCTGCCGCTCCGGCTTTTCATCAAACGGCTGACTGGTATCGTCACTCGCGGCGATTGAAATGGACACAACTTCAAATTGAAATAGCCTTCCTTCAGAATATGAGTGCAATGGAGCACAGCAAGTAGGATTTACACAATGTGCGAGCATGGGTCCCTCGATGCTGATCTGAATTTGTCCTGCCTCGCAACCCGGTTACTCCAACCGTCGATGTTCGGGGCGAACTTATAAGCGAAAAGCTCGGAATCATATACAGTGTCTACTGTATTTCCCTTGGGGAGGGCTTCGTATTACCAATCCGCTTCCCCCGGACAGCCTCTTTCGTACAAGTCGCTGCTCAATAGCGACTTGCGCTGACTTGGATGCCTCCCATCGTAGTCGCGTACAAAAAGAAAACAGTGAAGGCGAAAGCTTCATCTCAACGCGGGCTATGAAAAGGGCAACGATCATAACCGCAGCTGCGCTGATACCGCCGCACCCCAGTCTTCAAACCCTGCGGAAGGCTGCGGCCAACTGCAGGGCATGCGATCTTTGGAAGAGCGGCACTCAAACTGTCTTCGGCGAAGGTTCACCGCAGGCCAGGGTGATGTTCGTCGGCGAGCAGCCTGGCGATCGCGAGGATCTAGCGGGACGCCCCTTTGTCGGGCCCGCAGGAAAGCTGCTCGACCAGGCCCTCGCGCAGGTAGGAGTCGACCGAAACGTTGTTTACCTGACTAACGTGGTTAAACATTTCAAGTGGGTACCCGATGCACGCGGTAAACGCCGTATTCACAAAAAGCCGCGTTACTCCGAAATCAACGCCTGCCGGCCCTGGCTGGACGCGGAACTCGCAGTAGTGAAGCCTCAGATTCTGGTTTGCCTGGGCGCGACCGCAGCTCAGGCACTGCTCGGAAAAGACTTCAGCGTGAGCCGCCGTCGAGGCGAACTTGTGGAGTCAGGGCTGGCGCCGTACGTGATGGCAACGGTGCATCCTTCTTCCATACTGCGCGCCATCGATCACGAATCCCGGCGTCTGCAAATGGAGTCCTTCGTAGCAGATTTGCGTAAAGTCGCTCAGCTTCTTCACAAATCTCGCAAAGCGGCGTGAGACTTCCGGCTGGGTTCTTGAAAACCTCAGCTCCCACTTTTTGTCAAAAAAATGGCAGGCGCCGGCGTCTCCAGGTTCGGATCTTTCGGCGCCCGCCTCGGGTCACAAGGAGGATTCTGAGTTATGAATACTCTTTTGGACATTCCTAATGAATCCGGCTTCTCCTGTAACTCAAAAAGGGCGTTCCTGTAGCGCGGACACGGGATTGGCAAGATCAGAACTGTCGCACATCAACTCAGAAAGACAACCCTATGCCCCGACCAGCGCGGGCTCAACCTCATAGATCGGATACCAGGACGTAGCCGCCTTCAACCGCTCATTCACATTATTAATGTTCTTCACGCCCTCGGTCTGGAGCCATTTTCGGAAAGCTTCGGGGCCTTGCTTCGCGTAAACGGGGATTCCATCTTTCCAGGTAGCCCGTCCACAGAGGACTCCGTTGAACTTCACGCCCGCCTCGGCAGCCAGTTCGAGCGCTTCAGTAAACTCCGTATTGCTGACCCCAGCGGAGAGATAAATAAATGGTTTGCTGGCCACATTCGCCGCCTTGCGGAACAAATCCATGGCTTCGTTCTTGCTGTACGCTTTTTGTCCAGCGTAGACCTTGGCTCCCTCCACGAACTTCATGTTCACCGGCACTTCGACCTTCAGTACGTCGACACCGTAGCGGTCTTTGCTGAATTCGCGCATGCTTTGAATGACGATCTCAGGTTTCTTCTTGGCGTAGTCTGCGCCTTTTTCATCCGCGCCTTCTTCATATCCGACGAATTCCAGAAAGAAGGGAATATCGTTCGCGCGGCACTCATCGCCGAGTCGCTCCACCCACGCATGCTTCTTGTCATTAATTTCTTTACTGTCCAAGGGCGTGTAATAAAGCAGGATTTTGATGCAATCCGCGCCCGCATCCTTCAGACGACGTACAGACCAGTGGTCCAGCAGGTCGGGCAAACGTCCCGGCCCAGTTTTGTCATATCCAGTTTTCTCATATGCCAGCAGCAGTCCGGCATTCTTTGCCCGTCGCTTGGAGGCGGGCAATCCCCATTCAGGATCGAGCAGGATGGCGCTGGCGTGGGGCGTGAGAACTTCTGTCACCAGCGACTTGAATTCTTCCATCATGGCATCGCCAACTTCGCCACCTTTCTCTTTGGCTAGGGCTTTTTGCAGCGACCCGCGCTGATCCATTGCAGCAGCCGCGATCACGCCTCGCGGATTGGAGACTTTCTTAAGACCGGCCAACTTTCCAGAACTAAGTTTCATGGATTCCTCCGTGATGAATGCGGAATGAGAGCCCTCAATTGTAAACTAGGAGACTGTAAGAGCGGCTTTCGCGAGCCGCAGCACTTAGCATTTAGTCAGCTTGTGCTGGTTCCATTGAGGGGTTGGTGCAACGATCCTCGAATGACCAAGTGCCAAGTACCAAGTGCTAAATGCTGATCACTGCCGCAATGTCAGCATACCCAAAATAGCCTGCTGCTTAGCGATCAATGACTGTACCCCTTGACGGGCCAGCCCCATCATCTTCCCCAGTTGATTTTCATCGAAGACCTGACGTTCCGCCGTGGCTTGTAGCTCGACGACTTTATATCCCGCGGTCATAACCAGATTCATGTCCACATCCGCGCGGGAATCTTCTTCATAGTTGAGATCGAGTAGAATTTCGCCATCGACAATGCCCACGCTGATTGCGGCAACAAAATCACGCAACGGAACCGATGTTAATGTTCCCGCCTCCACCAATTTTTCCAGGGCCAATCCAAGCGCGACAAATGCGCCGGTGATGGAAGCGGTGCGGGTTCCACCGTCAGCTTGAATGACGTCGCAGTCAATCCAGATGGTGCGCTCGCCCAGCCGCTCTAGATCGGTGACTCCGCGTAGCGAACGCCCAATCAGTCGCTGGATTTCATGGGTCCGCCCGCTCACCCGCCCACGGCTGGATTCGCGCGGCGTACGAGTCAGGGTCGAGCGTGGCAACATACTGTATTCGCCGCTGATCCAACCTTTGCCGCTGTTGCGTAAGAACTGGGGAACCGTCTCTTCCACCGACGCCGTACAGATGACCCGAGTATTGCCGACCTCAATCAGGACAGAGCCTTCCGCCGTGCTGATGTAATCAGGAAGGATGTTAACGGGACGCAGCTGGTCCGGAGCGCGATTGTCAGAGCGGAAATGCATAGCTCACGATTCTAACAGTCCCGACTGTTTGCGCTAACGTGGAAGAGCGGCCCTTCCAGGGCCGCGTTACAAAGGAAGAAAGATGGGCTTCAGCCCTGGTGGTCGGCTTGAGTTACCAACTTCTAGTGGGTTGAAGCCCGCGCTGCTCTCTCACGCTCCTGAGACATAAACCGAATTCCAGCAACACTCTCGGCGATAATTGTGACCCCGTAGGCCGCAAGGACGTAGATGATTGGCTCGATGGGATGACGGTAACGAGAAAATGTGTAAGAAACGTAGTAGATCATGGGATAGAAAATGAACACTAGCGTCAGGACGACGCCGTTCCGCGACTTCCTGATCGCGTGAAACGCACCGAAAAACGACAGCAAGCCGACAATGAAGGACAATCCGATAGCGCCGCCTGGCAGTGCCCAAAAATCAAAAGCTCGGTGCGCGGTTAATTTTGAGAACTCGATTGGATGTGACGCCAGATAACGAACGGCATCGCTCTTGGTTTTCTCTACGAAAGCAACCTCGCCCATGGCTTGATACTGCATACTCGGTCCGCTTGGATGCAGCTCAAAGCCGACGTTGCCAAAGTAGATTTCAGCCCAGCCGTTGCTCCGAATCGGCATCAGCGTGTGGAATGCAACGAAGTTTCGCAGCGTCCAAGGTGTGATGATAAGCAACATCGCTAAGGCCAGAATCAATAATTGCTTCGCGTTCCTGTTTCGGACGTAGAGCACAAGCAGAATGGGAAGAAACGGGGCGAGGAGGGAAGGACTAACCAGGCCGGCACATCCCCACATCGCCCCGCAATACGAATAATCCCGGACCCCCGATTCCGGTTCCAGCTTCACCGTCATCCAGATTGCCAGGGACACAAACAGAGCAGCCAAACAGCTATCCCACAGGATGAGCTCAGTGACAGCCGCGGTCGGCGATACAGCCCAAAGAATTGCGCTCAGGAAGCCGACCGTTTCACTGAAGCACCGAGTTCCAATCTTCATGACAACCACAGCGGTTATCGCGGACAAGAGGCAATTCAAAATCAGAAGCACAATCGCCGCAGCATGAGATTGGATCCCGAAGATAGAAAAGATAGCGGCTACGATTGAAGGATAGGCAGGTGCAAGCCAGGCCGTGGGTCCGGGAGCATCGTGAAAGGCGCCAGCGTAGCTATGGTTCAGGACAAGGGAGCGGGCGATCATCCCGGATTCGTTCACGCCCCAGTTTGTGAGTCCAGGTCTGGCGTGGAGGAAAAAGGCCAGCACGGAGAGCTTTATCGTGAGCGCGAGAGCAAAGATTTTCCAAGCCCGATTCATGTTCATTGCGCGCCCTGCATCTGCGCCACCATTTGATTGACCGCAGACACTTCAAAGAATCCTGATAAATCCGCATGACCAGCCAGCGTCTCGCGCTGTTTGCCATCCACCAGAATCTTGACTCGGGTAATGCCCGGAAGGTTTGCGGATAAAGTCTGTACTAGCGAAGCCACTGTAAGCTCTTCAACCAGAATTCCCGATCGATGATCGTCGGCGAATGCGGCATTCATATCAATTACGGCCAATCCGGGATCCACCAGATATACATCGCGCACTTCGGCACTCTGGCCCAGAGGATGGGGTGATAGCTTATCGAGATACAGCCCGAGCAAAGCCCGCAGTAATTCCTGGGCCCGCTCCTGTCGGCCAGCAGGCAGCGGAATGCGAGCTGCTTGCGCTCGCAACATACCCGACTCATCGTCGGCGACGTAAAGAGTGACTTGTTCCGTCGGACCAGATACCGGAGGAGCGATCGGTCCGGAATAAGCGGCGGGCTCTACATGAGGAACGCGCCCACGCATACGCCACAGGTAAACGCTCATGGCAAGCGCAACCGCGAGCATCACGGCAGTGCCAATCAGCAGGTGCCGGGGAATCATCGCGGCGCCTCCAGTTTTTCGCGCGCGGCGACGATGCCGGTTGCAATCGTTTCCGTTATCAATTGCTGATAACCCGGCGAGTTGAGTTCGGAAATCCCCGCCTCTGGAGGAGCTATCTCAACCGCCACAGCCGCCGCTGTGATGTTGTTCAACGGCCGTAACGGCGCGATCAAAGTACGAACTGAAATCTGTTTCTTCTGTAACTCCGCAATCAGGCTGGCTTCGACGATTTGACTTGCAGACGCAAACCCCGACTGCGCGGTATCCCAATCGAGAAATGATCCGCGATTCTCGCCACCGGCTGGAAGCATTGACCCGTAAAGGCGGACACCCGTTCCCTGAGAGGCTGCATGCACACAAACGTAGATCGCCGGATGGGCGGCGTTGGCAAGATTCGCGCGCTGGTCGAGACTGAGAGTGGTATCACCGTCGCGTAGCACCAGAGTGCTGACGCCACGACTCTCTAGTTCCTGCCGCAACTTCCGCGCGAAGGCCAGCGTAATGTCTTTCTCGGATAGCTGATCGCTGAGTGCCGCTCCGCGTTCTTCTCCGCCGTGACTCGCGTCCACTACGACAAAATAGGTTGGCGCGCCACTGCTGACAGCAGGGGTATAAGTCCCGGCTTGCACTGGGGAAGTGATTGCGGGCAGATTCAGTTGCGGCTGAGGAGTCCGCGCCGCAACTTCAGCAGCGGTCTGCGGAGCGGCCGTAACCGTGATCGTGCGTCCATCATTGCTGAAACTGGCAAAGAGCGGCACGCTGCCATTCACGGTAATCTCAACAGCGCCGTTGTCTTCCTGGAAGGTGGCAGACGGAATCGTCTTGTTATCGAAAGTCAAAGTCTGCGAGCCCGGCGGAACGATCGGCTCGTGAGTAAACACCATGCGCAACTTCCCCGGCTCGGTAGCAATCATCGGGTTCACCGGCGAGCTGAAGTCCATCACCAGCGTGGCAGGATTGGCTTTATTCACCTGCGCTGTGAAATGGACGCTGACATTGCCAATGAAGAGACGGCGCGCGGTCTCGTTGAACGTGACTGGGCCGCCGAGAAAACGCGTTAACAGGACAGTAAGGGAATTAAGCGGAACCAGCCCACGACCGTTCTCCAGAAGAAAATTAGCCGGCAGATCGACATCATGCCCTTGAACCCGGGCACGAGTCTTGCCCACGTTGAATTCAGTTTCCACATTGTTGTAGCGGAACTTCCATCGCGAACCGTC
>MNGW01000067.1 GCA_001918935.1 Acidobacteriales bacterium 13_1_40CM_3_55_5
TATCGTTTGTCGGTACTAATCGATCCCCAGCAGATCGCTACCTTGGCGGTGACGCACCTCAATTCGCTCGTGGTTGCTATAAATTTCTGGAGATTTCCTGAGATCTGTCGAATTGGCTGCCTCCCATCCGTCATACATTCAAGCGCACCAAGGCGCTTACAATTGTTCTCAAAGGAGAAAAGGTGATGCAATTCGCCCTGCTAGTCTTCGAATCACCAGAAGCTTTTGCGGCACGGAATAACGACGAAACCGATCCCTACCTCGGTGCCTGGCGGGCGTACCACCAGGCGCTCGTCGAAGCCGGCATCTACGTTGGTGGCAATCCACTTCAAGCGCCGGAGACTGGGACCACGGTGCGACTTAAGGAAGGAAAGCGGCACGTACAGGATGGCCCCTTCGCGGATACCAAGGAGCAACTGGGGGGATTCACAATTCTGGAACTCCCTTCGCTTAGCTCGGCCGGGGCTGTGGAGGTCCGTCCCCTTGCACCTGAATACAAGCGCCGGGTCACGGGATGAGTGGAAGCGGCCAGGAGAGCACTCACCGGACAATCGAGCGGGTGGCTCGCGAGTCATACGGTCGTCTGGTGGCATACCTTTGCTCGCACACGCGCGACGTGGCCAGCGCGGAGGACGCCCTCAGTAATGCGTTGGTAGCAGCACTCACGACTTGGCCGCAAGACGGCGTGCCGCAAAATCCGGAAGCGTGGCTGCTGACGAGCGCGCGTCACTCCTTTATCGATCTTGTTCGTCATCGACGAGTAGCTGAAGCGCGTGAGCCCACTCTCCTGCTCCTCGGGGAGGAGCCCAGGGCGATGACCTTGTCGCCGGAGTTTCCTGATGAAAGGTTGAAACTGCTCTTCGTGTGCGCGCACCCGACCATTGATCCGGCCATGCACACGCCACTCATGCTCCAGACCGTTCTGGGCCTTGATGCAGCGCGGATCGCCCATGCATTCCTGGTCTCACCCACGACGATGGGGCAGCGCCTGGTGCGTGCCAAGATGAAGATCCGCGACGGCGGTATTCAGTTCGAGGTCCCGCAAGAGCGTGAACTGCCGCTGCGGCTCGACGCGGTGCTTGAAGCTATTTATGCGGCCTTCGGGATCGGCTGGGATGAAGCGGGCGTTGATCAGCGCGGCCGGGATCTGGCCGAGGAGGCGATCTGGCTCGCGCGAGTCCTTCTGCAGCTAATGCCGAGAGAAGCAGAGGTTCGAGGTCTGCTGGCTCTCATGCTCCACTGCGAATCCCGCAGACCGGCGCGGCGAGGGCCGGACGGCCGGTATGTTCCTCTTTCGGAGCAGGATCCACAGCAGTGGTCTCTGCCATTAATCGAAGAGGCGGAACGCCATCTCGCCGAAGCATCGAGCCGCGGTTGCACCGGCCGGTTTCAACTCGAGGCCGCGATTCAGTCGGTACACGCTGAGCGAGCGCGCAGCGGCCGGACCGAGTGGGTTGCGATCATGCTGTTCTACGAACAGCTGATCCGAATATCCCCGACGCTCGGCACACGAACCGGATACGCCGCGGCGGTTGGTGAGGCGAACGGACCTGAAGCAGGGCGGGCGGCACTCGATGGGATCGACCTGGACGCTGTCTCCGGTTATCAGCCCTATTGGGCGGTCCGCGCTCACCTGTTGCAACGGCTCGGGAAGACATCTGAGGCCGTGGATGCTTTCGACCGGGCGATTGGTCTGGCCGAGGACCCGGCAGTGAGACAGTTCCTGCTCCAAAGGCGGGGCTGACTTTTTCCTACTTGGTCTGTCGAAATGGACTCTCTTCACCCGTCAACCCTATAGAGGCGGCTTAGCGGTTAAGTTTCGCCACCCGAGAGGTTAACGATGACAATCGCAGACAGAACAGTTCTGGTGACCGGGGCCAATCGCGGTATAGGACAGGCGCTGGTCGAGGAAGCCTTGAGGAGAGGCGCGAAGCGGGTGTATGCCGGTACGCGCCAGCCCTTGGCTCACGTGGATGGGCGCGTCACGCCCCTGATCCTGGACGTGACCAACGCTGAGCAGATTCAGGAAGCCGTCGAGAGAGTCGAATCTCTCGATATCCTCATCAATAACGCCGGCTTGGCGCTGTACGACGACTTGAGCGATCGTGCCGCGATCGAACAGAGCCTCGCCGTCAATCTCTTTGGCCCGTATGGCGTTACTCAGGCTTTCCTGCCGTTGCTGACTCGTTCTCGGGGAACCATCGTCAACGTTCTATCGGTGGTGGCCTTTGCCCCTTTGCCGATCGTTCCGGCCTACTCGATCTCGAAGGCGGCCGCGCTCTCCCTGTCGCAATCGCTGCGTGCTCTTTTGGCCGGACAAGGCGTGAGGGTCCATGCCGTCCTAGCCGGCCCCGTGGACACGGATATGTCCAGAGGCTTCGACGTACCAAAGGCCTCTCCGGAGTCCGTTGCGCGAGCCATCTTCGACGGAGTGGAGAAAGGGGAGGAGGACATCTTCCCAGATCCCATGTCAGAGTCCATGGCGGAGAGCTGGCGCAGCGGTGCGGCCAAGGCGCTCGAGCGCCAGTTTGTGGCGCTCGTAGAAGCAGAACCTGTTAAGTCAGCTTAGCTGTCAAGCTTGCCACCAAGGAGATGAACGATGTGTCCATTCTGTTTGGCCACCATGGGACTAATCGTTGCCGGTGCGGCTTCTACCGGAGGGCTGGCGGCGTTGGTTGTGAAAGTGTCTCGCAAAAAGAACGGAGCAGGAGAAATCGCCTCGAACTCAAATAATAAAAGGAGAAATCAAGATGGCAACGAACATGACAGAGAACCCGAAAATAGTGTCGCGGGATGAATGGCTTGTGGCTCGCAAGGAGTTGCTGGCGAAGGAGAAGAATCTGACGTGGGAGCGCGATGCGGTGAGCGCGGAGCGGCGACAACTGCCTTGGGTGAAGGTCGACAAAGAATATGTCTTCGATGCGCCGGGCGGCAAGAGAACGCTGGCCGATCTATTCGAGGGCAGAACCCAGTTGATCGTGTATCACTTTATGTTTGGTCCGGACTGGAAGGAAGGCTGCCCGAGTTGTTCGTTCAATATGGATCACACGGACGGCGCGCTGGTGCACCTGGCACAGCGCGATGTGACGTTTGCGGCTATTTCGCGGGCGACGTTGCCACAGATCGAAGCGTTCAAGAAGCGAATGGGATGGCGCTTTGCCTGGGTGTCGTCGAACGGGAATGACTTCAACAGGGATTATCATGTGTCGTTCACGAAGGAAGAAAAGGCGAGCGGCAAGATGTATTTCAACTACGAAGTGCAGGCGTTCCCGAGCGAAGAGGGGCCCGGGATCAGCGTATTCTACAAAGATAAGGCGGGAAATATCTTCCACACGTATTCGGCTTACGTACGCGGCACGGAGATGACGATGAACACGTATAACTATCTCGATTATGTGCCGAAAGGCCGGGACGAAGATGGGTTGCCGTTCACGATGGCTTGGATTCGGCACCATGATCGCTACGCAGATGGCTACTTAGCCGACGCCGATAAGCCGTACTGGCCTGCCGACGCTGTGCCCGCACGCTGAATGTTCGAGCGCACCTCAAGCCGGCTCATGGCCTGCCATCCACAACATGACTTCGGGCCAGAGCCGGCAAGAGTCGCCGATTAGTAACGAGAAGTCTTAGTGCTGAAGTCGGCTTATGGGAAGTGATCTCCCACTTGGCATCAATTCTGGTTGGATTATGGGCCAGTCGGAAGTAATAACTTTTGCGCGCAGCCCGCTAGAGCACCAATTGTGGCGTCAGGACCGGTGCGTGGACGGATGCCGGTTCCTGCCCGGAGTGAGCGGGACGTTTGAATTGTTTGCTCAGGGCAAGCCCCTGCTGTTGATAGGACGAGCCGATGGAGAGCCCGTACACTTTGTCGGGTGACTGCGACATCTTGTGATAAATGAGTTTACCCACCAATTGCCCGTGTTCGAGAAGGATAGGGATTTCATGGGCTCGAACTTCTAACACGGCCTTGGTGCCGGGGATTTCGCCGTCGGCGCCGTATCCGAATCCGGGATCGAAGAAACCGGCGTAGTGGATGCGAAATTCGCCGAGGGATGGGTCAAAGGGCACCATCTCGGCCGCATGGGTTGGCGGGACTCGTATCCTTTCGCTCGATGCCAGGATGTAGAAATCGCCGGCCTGCAAGGTGATCTCCTTGGAAGCGGAAGCGACGGTGGCTTCCCAGAAATCAGCTATTTCGTAGTGATCGATTTTGTCGAGATCCACGGCATGCCTGGTTCGTTTGGCTCGGTAAGCGATCACTTCCGCGCCATTGCCTTGCAAGTCCACCGAGACACTAAGGCCTCGCTCGATCTTGGGATCGATGGGACTTTCCTCGTGATCAAAAGCCAGTTGTTCCTTCTCGGCCAACTTGGCCAGGCGGCCGTCCGTGGAAGGAGGCTTGCCACGGATGAATCGCAATTGGTTCAGCTTCATTCCGGTTCGCACTTTGAGGGGGAAGGTGCGAGGCACAATCTCAAGATACAGTGAGCCGGAGTAGCCGCGCGGCACCCGCTCGAATTCGATACCGGGTTCAGTAATCAGCCGGGTAAAAATATCTAAACGTCCGGTGGTGCTCTTGGGATTTGCGATACCGGCTACATCGCTGGGTAAGCGCAGAGTTTCCAGGAGTTCGACAATGAACACTGAGCCTTGCTCAAGGACGGCGGAGTTTTCCAGATTGATCTCCCGGATGAGCAAGTCTTTGATCTTATTTTTAATGGGTGACCGGCCGGGGAGAAAGCTGGCTCCTACCTGGTAGGCCACTCGACCCAAGCGGAGATCGATGCTGGCGGGTTGGATTTGATTGTCATCAATCGGAAGGGGAGCGGAGATGCGGCCTGAGTCTCGGTACGAACTGATTTCCTGGAAGGGCAGAATTCCGGTGGTAAGGGGGCGGGGATTCGATTGCGGGAAGAGATTCCCAATGGCTGATTTATTGCTCATTTGTCATGAATTCCGGTGCCGACGCAACTTCGGCGAGCTTTCTCGCGCTTTCGAGAAGCCCTTGCTTATTGTACTCGGGGAGGCAGTCCACACCGCTTTCCCCGCAATCTTTCTCAGCAGTTCAAGGAGATATTTCCGTTCCGATGTGGCCATGGTGATGCTCGGCGCTCGGTCGATTCGCGCCCGTGGCTGGGTTGATACATTCGTAGTTCATCTGGACGGGTTCCCCGGTGCGAAAGACATATCCGGCCCGTCGAAGATGTGATTCCAGTGCCATGACAGCTCGCTCAATCCCGCTCGGAATTTCCACATAGACAGGAACAACGAGGACGCTAGGCATTGTTGGCTAATCCTCCGTTGGGCGCAGTGTAGCAGAGGACGGCTTGTGGATTCGTTAGCAAAACTTGTCCGTAGCTCGCAATTCTTGCTATTGCGGAAGGCTTGAGTGACCCCTATCGCAGATTCATCACCAGCAGCTTGGGCTCGGTCATTTCTTCGATCGCATAACGCAAGCCCTCGCGGCCTAAACCGGAGTCTTTGACGCCACCGTAGGGCATGTGATCGATGCGGAAGGCGGGGACGTCGCCGGCGATGACGCCTCCGACTTCAAGTTCCTCGTAGGCGTTGAAGAGCAGCTTGACGTCGCGGGTGAAGATTCCGGCTTGCAAGCCGTAGGGAGAGTTGTTGATCTGGCGCACGGCGGCGTGGAAATCGTCGTAGGACTCGACCGTCACTACGGGGGCAAAAATTTCCTGGCAGTTTACCTTCATGTCCGGACGCGTGCCGGTGAGAACGGTCGGTTCGAGCAGGGGACCGTTGCGCTTCCCGCCAACCAGCAGCCGCGCTCCGGCGCGTACGGCTTCTTCTATCCATTGGCTGGCGCGGATGGCATCACTTTCGCGGATCAGCGGGCCGAGATCGGTGGATTCCTCCAAGGGATCTCCGATCTTGAGCTTTTTCACTCCCGCCAAAAACAGGTCGAGAAACTGGCCATAGACGGATCGTTCTACCAGAATGCGCTGGACGGAAATGCAGGTTTGTCCGGCATAACCGAAGCCTCCGGCGACGCAGCGGTCGGCGGCGTAGGCGAGGTCGGCGTCGCTGTGGACGATTACGCCAGCGTTTCCGCCCAGCTCGAGGATCACTTTCTTCTTGCCGGCATTTTTCTTGATTTGCCATCCCACGGGGGCGCTGCCGGTGAAGCTGATGAGCTTGATGCGCTCGTCGGTGACCAGCAGGGCGGCGTCTTCATTGGAGAGTGGGAGGACGTTGAGGGCGCCGTCGGGCCATCCGGCTTGTTGCACGCACTCGGCTAGCAGAAACGCGCTTAATGGAGTTTGTGGAGCGGGCTTCAAGATCATGCTGCAGCCACTGGCGATTGCGGGAGCCACCTTGTGGGCGACCAGGTTCAAAGGAAAATTGAACGGCGTGATTCCCGCGATCGGACCCAGGGGAAAGCGGCGCACTAATCCCCAACGTCCCGCGGTGAACTCCTGCCAATCGAGAGGGATGTATTCGCCGTAAATCCTGGTGCTCTCCTCCGCCGCGACGTTGAAGGTGAAGATGGCACGCTCGACTTCCGTGCGAGACGCCTTAATCGGCTTTCCGGCTTCCTGAGCCATGGTGCGGGCAAATTCTTCTTTACGTTCAGCGATGCTTTGTGCCACACGGCGCAGCACACGTTGGCGCTCGAAGGCAGGCAGTCGTCGCGTGGTGCCAAAGGCTTTTACGGCGGCGGTGATAGCGGCCTGGGCGTGCTCGCGTGTGCCTTGATATACCTGGGCGATCACGCTTCCGTCGAAGGGGGCCCGGATTTCCTGCAACTCGCCTTGCTCAATCCACTTGCCATCGACGAGAAAACCTTGGGTGCTGACGGACACGGTCATTTGGGACATGGGTTTCGGTTCGACCTCCGCCGGATGTGGACTGAAAGAATTATAGGCTTTTCGCGGGCAACGATTTCCACCTTTGAACGATAATGCGGTGGCGTGGCGGAGATGGAATTGCAATCATCGATTCTGGAAATTGCGGAACAAGTAAAGAAGCGCGTGGTCTCGCCGGTGGAGCTGACTCGCGACTGCCTGCAGCGGATTGAAAGGCTGAATTCCACGCTTAACGCGTTTATCACCATAACTGCGGAATCGGCGAGGAGCCAGGCGCGTCAGGCGGAGCAGGACATCCAACATGGGCGTTGGCGAGGGCCGTTGCACGGCATTCCTCTGGCGCTGAAGGACATCCTTGATACCGCCGGGGTTCGAACCACGGCGGCGAGCGCTTTGTTCAAAGAGCGCATTCCAGCCGAGGACGCCGAAGTTGTGCGGCGATTGAAAGATGCAGGCGCTGTGCTGCTGGGAAAACAAAACCTTCACGAGTTTGCTTATGGCGGCAGCTCGATGGTGAGCTACTACGGCGAAGTGCACAATTCCTGGAATCCGGCTTACATCGCGGGCGGGTCGTCTGGCGGGTCTGCGGCCGCAGTTGCTGCCGGGCTCTGCTATGGCGCCATTGGCACGGATACGGCGGGTTCTATTCGCGAGCCCGCGGCGTTATGCGGGGTGGTGGGCCTGAAACCGACTTATGGTCGAGTGAGCGCGTGGGGTGTGATCCCGCTCTCCTGGTCGCTTGACCATGTGGGACCGATTGCGGCGACCGTGGCGGATGCGGCAGTGATCTTGCAAGCGATTGCGGGGTTCGATGCTACGGACATCAACAGTGAAGACATTCCCGTGGCGGATTATGTTGCTGGGCTGGGCAATTGTCCGAAGACGCTGCGGATTGGAGTGCCGCGCGCATATTTTTTTGAGGGCCTTGATGCGGAGATCGAATTCGCCGTGAAGCAGGCTTTGTCGGTATTGAGCACGCTGGGCGCTGATATCCGGGAGATCCAACTGGAGGCGCCGACCGATCGTACAGTGCAGAGTGCGGAGTCGTACGCGTATCACGCTGAGCATGTGACACGGACTCCCGAACTTTATCAGACAGAGACACTGCGGCGAATCCGCACCGGGGCCGACGTTTCTGGTACCGACTACATTCATCGCCGCCGGGAGTTGGAGAAAGCTCGGCGCGAGATTAGGAAGGCATTTGAGAGCGTAGATGTTGTCATCACCCCGACCACCCCTGTGCCTCCGCCTCCTATCGCGCAGTTGAAAGAAAATCCCGATCAGCTGCGACCAGCCGAAATCCTACTGCTGCGAAACACTCGTCCCGTGAACGCTTGGGGGCTACCTGCGATCTCGGTTCCTTGTGGATTTACCCCTGGCGGACTGCCGATTGGATTGCAGATTGTCGGGCCGCATTGGGGAGAAGCGCTGGTTCTCCAACTTGCCTACAGCTATGAGCAGGCCACCGACTGGCACAAACGTCGGTCTGAATTACGGATTTGAGCGACTTGATTGCTAATATGTTTTCGTGCCAGCCAAGACATCCTCGAAGGCCGAACGGACGATTCTTCAAGCAGAGCCGCTCACTGACATCCCATGGTTAGTTCACGGATTCAGCACACGTCTGGGAGGCTTCTCACGAGTTTACGGTGGAGGAGCGCTGAACCTCGGGTTTACTGAACAGGATTCTCGCAATGCAGTGGAGCGCAATCGCACCGCTTTTCTCAGCAAATTTGGATTCATGAAGAATGGCCAGCCTTGGCCGCTGATCACGCTACGCCAGATCCACTCTGATCTCATTCATCACGTGAGCAAGCCTCCCGAGGAGCAACTCGCGGGCGATGGCCTGGTCACGGAAACTCCGGGGATGCTGCTGGGCCTAGGGACTGCCGACTGTCTGCCGATCATCCTGGTGGATGTTAAGAAGAAAGCTGTGGGAATTTTCCACGCCGGTTGGAGGGGCACCTTAAAGCGCATCGTTGAAAAAGGTATCGGAGAAATGGGACGCTACTTTGGGACGCTGCCAGGCAATGTCACAGCCGCGATTGGGCCGGGAATTCATGGCTGCTGTTATGAAGTGGGAACTGAAGTGCGCGATCAGTTCGCGTCACAGTTCACTTATGCCACCGAACTTTTTCGCGAGAGCAAGGATTCTGACCCGATCCGAAAAAAATATCCGCTGCTCTTCCTGAGTGCGCGCCCTCCCGGCCACAGCGATCTCCCCAAGAAGATATTCCTCGATCTGGTCGAAGCCAATCGGCGTCAGTTGCTCGATACCGGGGTGCCTGCCGAAAATATTGCTGCGTCTCCGCTGTGCACGTCTTGCCGCACTGATCTCTTATTTTCACATCGAAAAGAAAAAGGGGTTACGGGCAGGATGATGGCTGTAGTCGGGATTCGGACATAAACCGCGGAGGTCCTTGTTGAAACTGGTCGGTAGAGTAGTTTTGCTGATGGTGCTTGTTTCAAAAATCGGGACGGCTGGGGAAGTTGATCCGACAAAAATAGAGGCGATCTTTGCGGATCTAAAATCGAACACTGCGCCGGGTGGGGCGGTGCTTGTCATTAAAGACGGGCGTGCTGTGTTCTCACGTGGGTATGGGGTGACGGATCTGCGGAGCCTCGGAAAAATTGACGCTCATACTAATTTCCGCCTGGCGTCGGTCAGCAAGCAGTTCACAGCAATGGCCATCATACTATTGGTGCACGACGGCAAACTCCGCTACGACGAACGGCTAACTGATATATTTCCCGACTTTCCTGCCTATGGGCGAGCCATCAGTGTTCGCCACTTGCTGAACCATACATCCGGGCTTCAGGACTACGAAGACCTCATGTCGGCAGGTAGCGGTGTATCTCCAGAGAAAATTTTTCAAATCAAAGATGCTGGCGTGCTGACGCTCTTGAGGCAGCAAACGGCCACTAAGTTCGCGCCAGGTACGTCTTGGGAATACAGCAATTCCGGATACGCTGTGCTGGCGATGATTGTGGAAAAGGTGTCGGACGAGGAGTTTGGGCAATTTTTGCAGGAGCGCATTTTTGGTCCGCTGAAGATGCGGAATACAGTCGCATATGACCGGGGCAAGAATGAAGTTCTGCATCGTGCCTACGGTCACAGCAGGAAAGAGGGTGTTTGGCAGGAGACGGACCAGAGTCCAACCTCGGCAGTCTTAGGCGACGGCGGTATTTATTCGTCTCTCGATGACTTGGCCAAGTGGGATGAAGCTTTGCGGCAGCACAGGTTAGTGAGCGAGTCGGAGATGCGTCCTGCGTTTACTCCGGCGAAGTTGCCGGCTGGGAGTGCAGTTGTCAGAGACAAGCCTGTGGAGTATGGCTTTGGCTGGTTTCTAGATTCTTACAAAGGGCACGCACGAATGTGGCATTTCGGAGAGACCGTAGGATTTCGGACGGCTATCCAGCGCTTTGTGGATGACAAGCTCACCATCATCGTCCTGTGCAATCGCGAGGATGTCAGTGCGGAAGCGCTCGCGCTGAAAGTGGCGGACATGTATCTTCCGCGCTGAGCGGTTTTGAAGCCTGGGTTATGGCGCCGGTGGAGCGGGCGGAGGCGCCGCATGGTCACCGGTGTTCACCAAGTCTTTCAATTCCTTGCTGGGCTTGAAGAATGGAATTTTCTTAGCGGGAACTTCCACCCGGTCGCCCGTCTTTGGATTGCGGCCCACACGGGGCTTGCGCTGGCGGGTGCGAAAGCTGCCAAAGCCACGAATCTCGATCTTGTCGCCTACCCGAAGCGAGCGCACGATGCTGTCGAAGATGGTCTCGACGATGACTTCACTATCCTTGCGCGTCAACTCGGCCAGGCGGGAGACTTCATCGATCAGATCAGCTTTTGTCATACGCGTTTTGCTCCGTAATTAGTCGAATTGAAGGAATCTACTTCGGCCGGGGCCTGTCGCAAGCGGACGGGCTTCCATAACTTCTCAGATTTCACGGCTTTTATGCAAGTTTTAGCCGAGGCTATTTCCACAAGTAATAAAAACCGACATGATGCTCCAGGAGTTTTTCCCGGGTGGGCAGCCATTCCGAGACATCCCCGAAGAGCACGTCGAGCACAGTCTTGCGGTCCCGCTCGGGATGCACCAGGACGGGTTCGCCCTTGATTCCGACAGACCTGGCGGTATCGTCAACCGCAGCCTGGAAATCGCCAACCTGGTCGATCAGTTTCATGGAGAGCGCCTGCTCCCCGGTCCATACCTTGCCGTTGGCGATAGCTTTGATGTCATCAAACTTGTTTTTACGGCCATCGGCTACTGCCTGAATGAACTGGCCGTGCATGTTATCAATCAGCGATTGAAGATACTCTTTTTCCGCTGGAGTCATATCCCGAGTGGGAGAGCCAGTGTCTTTAAATTCACCGGCTTTCATGGTGATGTCCTTCAGCTTGGCCCAATGCAACAGGTCGCCGTAGTTCACCCATTCTGCAATCACGCCGATGGAACCGACGATGCTGCCTTTGTCGGCATAGATCTTGTTGGTGGCGGATGAAACATAATATGCGCCGCTAGCACCTACAGACTCAATAGAAGCCACAATGCGCTTCTTCTTATCGTCACGGATGCGTTTGACTTCGCGGTAGATCTCCTCCGATGCCGCCACGCCGCCGCCCGGCGAATTCACGTGCAGGATGATGGCCTTGATGGAATCGTCGTCACCAAATTTTTTGAGCTGATCGACAACGGTCTTCGGAGTGATAATCACGCCTTCGAGATCGACTACACCAATCTTGTTGCCGAAGCCGCGAAACGCCGTCGATTCTTCATTGGTGCGCAGGGTTAGATAGACCAAGGTAAATACCGCCAGGACGAAGAGGAAGAAGGCTCCTCCGCCAATGACAATCCACAGGAGAGTGCGGGAACGACCGGTATCAGGCATACAGTCTGGGTAGTGTAGCACTTGGGGACAGTTTCCAGTTTCGGGTTTCTAGTTTCTGGTTAATGAGATTCTGGCGGCTGGATGGACTGCATTAGGCCGTGCAGGAGGCGACTGACTTCGCCGGATACCGTCATTAGGCGTCCAAGGGTATCTTGGAAAACGTAGCCTAGATTCGCACCAATCATCACCTGAGTTTCCATTTCGACGAGAGAGCCGCGGGCTTGGCCGAGGAACTGGCGAAACTCTCTCTTTGAAGCCTGCCCTGGCCTTCTGCAATGTTGCTGGCTACAGAAACCGCCGAGCGTCTTAGCTGGCTGCTGAGGCCGTAGGTTTCGTCTTTTGGGAAACTCTGGGTGGCACGGTAAACGTCCGTCACCATTGCGACTGCTTTCTGCCAAACGATAAGGTCTTTATACGAGTGTCCCATATCGAACTCCTCCACTAATAGAAACTAGAAACCCGAAACTAGAAACTTGTCAGTGATGGATGAACAATGCCGGGCAGCGCTCGCGGCGCAACTGTTACTTCAATCGGGGTCTGGCAGACGTATTCACCGTCGGCGTATACATCCAGCGGGCTCTCGGTTTCGACGCGGAGGCTTTCGGACTGGAAGTATTCGACTTCCGGAATGCTTAAGTGACGGCCGAAATATACAGTGGGAAAGAGACGGAACAGTCTGAATTTGTTGAGGTCTGCAACCACACATACATCGAGCAGGCCATCATCGAGCTGGGCGCGGGGAGCGATCCGCATACCTCCGCCAAACGTAGGAGTGTTGGCGAACGTGGCCAGGATTGTGGGCTTTTCACTGCGGACGATGACAGCGGACTGATCTTTCTGTGGTAGCAGAATTCGTATCGGGACCGCAGCAAATTGAAAGAGCGACGGAACCGTACTGAGGATGTAACCACCATGCCCGCGTAACCAGCGCGGAAGGCCATTGGCTCGGCGGGCGATCTCGGCGTCCAGACCTACACCGCCGATACAGCAGAAATAGTGGGAGTTTCTGGTTCCCGGGTTCCAGTTTCCGGAGTTTGGGGAGGGGACGGCTTCAACCGCAGAGGCGTGATCACGCCCAAATCAATCATGCGCACGTTGTTCTTGGCTGATAAAAACCTGCGCCAGACTAACAATGAATCGTGGGTGCTTCGCAGATTCAGCGCGCGGGCAAAGTCGTTGCCGCTTCCACGAGGGACGACCAGAACCGGCAGTTGCAGCTTGACCAGGTGCGGAAGATAACGATGAATCGTGCCATCCCCGCCAAAAATGAGAACCGCGTCGGCTTCGTCGGAATTCGACGGGCAGCCTATTAACCACGTTGTGTTCGGGTCATTCTGAAATGCGTTCAGATCTTTGGTGGAGGAATCCAGGCCGAAGATGGCGGCAGCGCGCAAGGGCGAAATTTAACCACAAAGGACGAAGGAGCACGAAGGAAAGCTGAGATTCGCTTCAATCTGCAATAATGTTAACGATGTTCAACTTCGCGCCTGTCGACGAGCAACTCGCCTACATAAAAAAGGGTTCCTCCGAGATCATCCGCGGCTCCGAACTCAGCTCGAAGCTGGAGAAGTCCCGAGCCAGCGGAACTCCCTTGCGCGTCAAGGCGGGTTTCGATCCCACTGCACCCGACCTGCATCTCGGCCACTCCGTTCTGTTGCGGAAGCTGAAACATTTTCAAGACCTCGGGCACACGGTTATTTTTCTGATTGGTGATTTCACCGGCATGATCGGTGATCCCACGGGACGGTCGGCCACCCGGCCGCCGCTCAGTCCTGAAGAAATCATGCGAAACGCGAAAACCTACATGTCACAGGTCTACAAAATCCTCGATTCGTTCAAGACCGAGGTGCGCTTCAACAGCGAATGGTTTAACAAGGTCAAATCCGAAGACTGGATCCGTCTGGCTGCCAAGGTGACCGTTTCACAAATGCTCGAGCGCGAGGACTTCCATAAACGTTTCCAGGAAGAAAAGCCCATCACCATGCATGAGCTGCTTTACCCGCTGGCCCAGGGATACGATTCGGTCGCGCTCAAAGCCGATGTCGAACTGGGTGGCACCGACCAGAAATTCAACTTGCTTATGGGACGTGAGCTACAACGCGCCTACGGCCAGGAATCGCAAGTCGTGCTGACCATGCCCATCCTCGAAGGACTCGACGGCGTGCAGAAGATGTCAAAGTCGCTGGGCAACGCGATCGGCATCCAGGAGCCGCCTCTCGAGATGTACGGCAAAATAATGTCGATTTCAGACGAGATGATGTGGAGATATTACGAGCTGCTGACGGATGTCCAGCTTCCTGAAATCGAAAAGATGAAACGCGAATCTCATCCGATGACGGCCAAGAAGCACCTAGCGCGAAGAATCGTGGCCGATTTTCACTCAGCAGATGCCGCTGCAAAGGCTGCAGACGATTGGGCAAAGCAGTTCCAGAAAGACGAGGTACCAGCTAGCGCCGAACAAGTCTCAGTAAAGTTTGGAGACATTCAGTGGTCAACCAGCGAGGATTCAGCAGCTTCTGTCGCAGGAAGAGGGCAGCTAGGAATTAAGTTGGACCGCTTATTGGTCAAGTGCGGTTTGGCAGACTCTGCGACCGACGCAACCCGAAAATTGAAGGAAGGCGCCGTCAAAGTGCGGGACAGCGTCGAACATAGTCCCCGAATATATGTGGCCGAGCTTCCGGCGACCATAGCGCTGCGGGTCGGCAAACGCGTGAAGGTTGCGGTGATAAACCGCTAATTATCTCGCTCGAGCGTTCATCATCAGCTTTCTTCCCACCACCTCATACTTCCCCGACAGCACAATATTAATGGCTTCCGAGTAAGCAATGTGTTCCTGCTCCAGGATACGAGCCGAGAGCGTATGTTCATCGTCTGAATCGAGCACGGGAATGGCTTTCTGTACGATGATCGCGCCATGATCGAGTTCTTCATCCACAAAGTGGACGGTGCATCCCGCGACTCTTACGCCGTAGGCATACGCCTGCTCCTGCGCTTCCAGTCCAGGAAAGGCGGGCAGGAGCGAGGGGTGAATGTTCAGAATGCGATGCGGGAATTGCTGCACGAACCAGGGTGAGAGCAGGCGCATGTATCCAGCGAGGCAAACCAGGTCGACTTTGTGTTTGTTCAGCGCGGCGACGACTTCATGATCGTGGGCTTCCCGCTCTTTACCCTTGGAAGGAATTACGAGGGTAGTGAGTCCGAGGCGTCGGGCAGTTTCAAGGCCGCCTGCGTCGGGCTTGTTCGAGATCACGACGACGATTTGCGCGTCAGGAATGCGGCCGGCCGAGACGTTGGCGGCGATAGCCTCGAAGTTCGAGCCGCGTCCGGAGAGGAGAATGCCGAGATTTTTCATGGAATGCGAATCGGCTTGCAGCCAGTCATGATAATTCACCAATGGTAAATTGGCGGAATCCGCGCTTGAACGAATCAGATGCAGCTAGTTTTCAGATTGGCTGCTATGCGCCTGCTCTTGGTATAGTTTTCTGTTGCGATGTATGAGGACTTTCACGCCGTTGACCGTTGGACCAAGAAACGGGTCCACGGTATTTACCAGGCGCTAATCGTGGCCATTGCCACGCGACACGCCGATGCCGTGGATATCAAGTTCCTGGTGGACGGGCATCCGGTATGGGTGGCCTTGCCGCATCCCGCCTGGGTGGAGTATCAGTACCGCACGGGCAAGGTCATCACCGATCCCCTCGCCGTTGAAATTGCCGGCCACTATCTTAAGACGGCGCTTGAGTCTGGGGAAGGTCTGGGACGCGAGATGTATTCGCTGACTGTCGCCGAGACTCTTCGCCATATCGAAGAGTTGAAGCTAGAGATAGAGTCGCAGGCAATCGCGACGAATGGATCTGGCAGCTGATTTCTTCTCGAAAAGTAACTTAGGCCGCGGTTGTAAGGAGACGTCTTCATGGCCAGCCTGACGCAAACTATGGAAGCTGAATCAACTGTCAATCGACAGCTCGTGCGTTGGGTTGAGGAAGTTGCACGGATGTGCAAGCCGGAAGGGGTGCATTGGTGTAATGGTTCGCAGGCGGAATACCAGGGAATGCTGCAGTTGATGACGCTTGCGGGCACGGCCATCCCGGTTAATCCGGAGAAGCGTCCTAACAGCATTCTGGTGCGATCGAATCCTGCCGACGTGGCGCGAGTGGAGGACTGTACCTTCATCTGCTCGCGCAGCCAGGAAGATGCTGGCCCCACCAATCATTGGGAAGATCCGGCAAAAATGAAAGCGAAGCTGACCGGCTACTACACCGGCTGCATGGCTGGCCGCACCATGTTCGTGATCCCCTACAGCATGGGTCCGATTGGTTCGCCCATCGCGAAAATCGGAGTGGAGATTACCGACTCACCGTATGTGGTGGCGAACATGCACATCATGTCGCGAGTCGGAATCCAGGTGCTTGATGCACTTGGCGAAGATGGGGAATTCGTGCGCGGGCTGCATTCCGTCGGCGCGCCGCTTGGCTCCAATGAGCAGGATTCCACATGGCCGTGCAATGCCGAGCACAAATATATCTGCCACTTTCCTGAAACGCGTGAGATCTGGTCCTACGGATCTGGGTATGGCGGCAATGCGTTGCTGGGAAAAAAATGTCATGCACTTCGTATTGCCTCAGTACAGGCGCGCGATGAGGGTTGGATGGCGGAGCACATGCTCATTGTGAAGGTCATCAGTCCCGCGGGGCAGGTCAAATATATGACGGGCGCGTTTCCCTCGGCATGCGGGAAGACCAACCTGGCTATGTTGATCCCGACGATCCCCGGTTGGAAGGTGGAGACTGTTGGAGACGATATCGCGTGGATGAAGTTTGGCTCAGATGGCCGGCTGTACGCTATCAATCCGGAATACGGATTCTTCGGTGTCGCGCCGGGCACGAGTATGAAGTCGAATGCCAATGCCATGCTGACTGTGACCAAGAACTCTATTTTTACAAATTGTGCGATGACGCCGGATGGCGATGTGTGGTGGGAAGGGATGACGGACGACAAGCCGGGCGAGTTGATGGACTGGCTGCGGCGGCCATGGACTCCGGGCAGCGGTCGCAAGGCGGCGCATCCCAATGCGCGATTTACCACTCCGGCCAGCCAGTGTCCGGTGATCGCTCCGGAGTGGCAGGATCCGAAAGGGGTTCCGATCGACGCCATTCTTTTCGGGGGGCGGCGAGCCGGGGTCCTCCCGCTGGTGACTGAGGCGTTCAATTGGGAGCACGGAACTTTTCTGGGGGCGACTGCCAGCAGCGAGACGACGGCCGCGGCAGCCGGTAAGGTCGGCCAACTGCGGCGTGATCCCATGGCTATGCTTCCGTTCTGCGGTTACAACATGGGCGATTATTTCGCGCACTGGCTCAAGATGGGCGCGAAGTCCGAGCCATCGAAGTTGCCGAAGATTTATTACGTTAACTGGTTTCGTCAGGATGAACGAGGCAGGTTCCTATGGCCGGGCTACGGTGAAAATAGCCGTGTGTTGAAATGGATTTTCGAACGTTGTGAGGGAAAGGTGGGTGCAAAGGATACGGCAATTGGGCGTGTCCCCGAACCTGCCCACCTGGATACGCGCGGGTTGGACCTGCCGGCTGCCAATCTGGCCAAACTGCTTGGTGTGGATGTCGAGGGCTGGTTGGCAGAGGTTCCGTTGATCAAACAGCATTTCGCCCAGTTTGGCAGCCATCTTCCGGAGGCTATGAACCGCGAGCTGGAAGGGTTAGCGAAGCGGTTGCGGTCGGCAAAAAACTAAATCCTCGCCCAAAGTCGTCGAGGCAACTCCACTTTCAGACTCGTCTCAGCATGCGGACCAGCGCTACCAGGATTACCGCTCCCACGATCGCGATCAAAATGTTGGGAATGATGCCGCCGCTGCTGTAAATGCCAAACAAACCGAGCAGGCGGCTTCCGACGATTGCGCCGGCAATGCCCAACAGAATGTCGGTGAGCACGCCGTAGCCTGAGCCTTTCATAATCTTGCCGGTCGCCCACCCGGCGACCAGTCCCACGAGAATGATGTAAAGGATGTACATCGATGCCTCCTGCATGGGCGGTTACGGCAAGCAGTGTACTCCTCGGCGTCTGTGGTTAAATCATGTTGCTATGTTTGCCCGCAAAATTCGCGTGGAGTACGAATTGGATGGCCAGCGGCGGGCTTGTCCGTTGAAGTGGCTGGATAATTTTTCGATGCGAAACTTTACGAATGCAAGCGTCTTTGACGATACTCTGCCGGTTGCGGACGGATTGATGGAGATTGGCAAGAAAGTTCCGTTGGACCAATTGAAGGTAGCGATGGAGGATTGGTTTCGGCGGAAGATGTATCTATCGAAGACCGCGAAGCTGATTGTGGCGGAGCAGCAGAGAAGTTAAGGCTGGCTATCTACTGAATGGGGGGATGGTTTAGTCTTCGATCAGTGGCGCAAACGGCTGTTTATAGAAGCGATGTCTCTGTGAGGTGTGCATGCGCAGGTGTTGTTCTACTGTTTGTTTGGCGATGATTGTTCTCGATTCTGTGCTGTGGGCACAAGATAAGCAATTCTTAGAAGACTGGGCCAGAGGTGCAAACTCTCCAGCAGCGCCCTAACATTTGCGGGCACAATCCGCCCCTGCTGTTGCGCAAGGACAGCGTGGAGCGGATGACGGCGACCGCCACGGTAATCGGATTGTTCCGGGACTGGGAGTGCTCCGTCGCGGAAGCTCATTTGGAATCAGGGGACATCCTGTGTATCTACACCGACGGTATTACGGAGGCTTCGGACAAGGATGGAAAGGAATTTGGCGAAGCGCGTCTGCTGGAGCTGCTACGCCAAAGCCGAAGTCTTGATGCCGCGTCCATCGTGCAGAAGGTGGAGCAGGCTGTGGAACAATTCAGGTCAGGCGAACAAGAAGATGATTTAACGATGGTGATTGCCCGCATCGGACGGCCAGCGACAAAAACCAATGGCGTGCCATTCCGTTGAATTCTGCCACTTTGGATCTGGTAGGGGCGTAAGCAAATCGCGCTTTCCTCGGGGGGCCGGCGGGACGCCGGCGTTACGGTCTAGATTTTTCTACTTGTCGTAGCGCAGCAGCGAGTAGACGTCATATTGTTTGAGCTTCTCCCGGCCTTTTAGGAAATCCAATTCCACGACAAAGCCCAGGCCGGCGATCTCCGCGCCCAAGGACTTAGCCAGTTTGGCGCTGGCTTCGGCGGTACCGCCGGTGGCTAGGAGGTCATCCACAATAATTACGCGTTGGCCCTTCTGGATTGCATCCTTATGGATTTCGAGCGTGCCGGTTCCGTATTCCAGGGCGTAATCGTATTTGGCGGTGGGAGCAGGGAGTTTGCCCGGCTTACGGACAGGAACGAAACCAGCGTTGAGGCGATAAGCCAGCGCGGGACCGAAGATGAAACCGCGTGCTTCGATGCCGAGTACGAGATCAATGTTTTTTAGAAGATAGAACTCGGAGAGAGCGTCGATCAATGTGGCGAAGCCGACTTTGTCCTTGAGCAGAGTGGTGATGTCGTAGAACAGGATGCCTTTTTTGGGGAAGTCGGGAATTTCGCGGATCAGTTTTTTTAGCGGCTCACAATTAATAATGTTTTTCATCGGCGCCGCGGGGCTTTGCATTTACCAGGCTCCTTCGATTCGGAATGTGGTGAGGCCAGAAACCGGTTTCGCTTCGAACTCCTCGACATTATCCACTCGGGCTGCGCGTGGGCCGGCTTGGAGCCGCGCGCGAAAGCTGAAAAGTTGATCGCGCGTACCAAGGCCGAGAACCTCAACACTCCCATCGGCGTCATTGCGCACCCAACCAGCAATGCCGAGGACGCGCGCCTCGCGTTCCACAAACCAACGAAAGCCGACGCCCTGCACGCGCCCGCGAACCACGAAGCGGCGGGCGTGAGTAGTTTGCTCGGTCATGCAGTCTCTTCGCTGGGCTCAGACGGCACTTAGCATTTAGGACTCAGCATTTAGCAATCAGCACTCAGCATTCAGCCCTTCAAGTCCTGAGTAGGTGCTTTAAAGAACCAAATGCTAAGTGGTAAATGCTGGCTTTCGGAATGTCAAACTAGGCGCGAGACAAATACGCGCCTTCGGCTGTGTCCACCCGGATTTTTTCGCCTTCGTTGATGAAGGGAGGAACGTAGACCACGAGACCGGTTTCAGTTTTCGCTGGCTTAGTCACGCTGGAAGCGGTCGCGCTTTTCAGTCCGGGCTCGGTTTCAATCACCGTCAGTTCGACGGTTTGCGGCAACTCGATTCCTACGGCCTTGCCATCGAAAAATTCTACTTTGATCAGCAGATTGGCGATCAAGTAATCGACGGCGTCTCCCAGAATTTCCTTGGTGAGGTGCGTTTGTTCGTAATTTTGGGTGTCCATGAAGTAGTAGCTATCGCCGTCGTTGTAGAGATATTGCATTTCGACTTCATCCACATTGATTCGTTCAATTGGGTCAGGCGATCGAAAACGATGCTCGAACATGGCGCCAGTGCGCAGGTTGCGCAGTTTGGCTTGGATAAAGGCACGCAGATTGCCGGGAGTGCGATGCTCGACGCTGAAAACGGAATGCAGATCATTGTTGTGCTTGATGATCATGCCGGGGCGAAGCTGGGTGGCAGGAATAGCCATTGCTAAGAAAATCTCCTTTGAGTGCGGTGAACTGGTCAGCGGAAGGCGGGTTCGAGCCAGTTTCCGCCGGGCACGGGACCGAAGTCTTTATGTTACACGGACTTGAGCCGGTTTGGGAAATGTCCCTGCACCTTCGTTCCAGATTCACGGCAGGCAGGCGACGTCGCTATAACCGGAGGGATAAAATGGTAGAGTGAATTTGGACAAAACTGTGAATTGAAAGAGAGGCACATATATGCAGTCCGGTAAATATGAGTCTTCTGAGGACGGCGGGAATATCGGGACGGCTCTCACTTTCCTTCTAATTGGATTGGGCGCAGGGGCGCTAGTCGGCCTCATGTACGCTCCCAAGACGGGCAGACAGATGCGAAAAGAACTGCGCAAGAAATATGAAACTGCCAGGGAAACGCTCGACGATTGGAAGGATCAGGCAAGAGAAGCTGCCGAAGATGCCATCGATCGTGGAGCCGAGATCGCGGAAGAAGTACGGGAAAGAGTCACTCCGCTGACCAAGTCGGTAAGACGTTAAACGCTTGCTGTTTGCTTGCCGCTTTCAATAGAGGCGGAAATTAACTTCGACACTGATCCGCACGGCGACCGGCACACCATCCTTACGTGCCGGTTCAAAGCGCCAGGTTCGAACCGCGTCCAGCGCCTTCTCGTCCAGGCCCAGACCAAGCGAGCGCATGATATGCAAATCGCGCGGGTTCCCGTCGGGGCCTACGATCAGGGCAAGCAGGACGCTGCCTTGAAACTTGGAGCGGCGCGCTTCCTCTGAATATTCGGGATCGGGCGCGTAAAGAGTGCGAGGTGCGCTGACGCCGCCTCCGACACGATAGAGACCATCACCGATCCCGCCACCTGCACCGGGGCCGACGCCGGGACCGCGGCCCGAGCCAACGCCGCCGCCGCTGCCGCTGCCAATTCCGACTCCAGAACCTACACCGTTGGAAGGTGGACCAAGGACAACTGACAAGGGATCGCCCATCGCAGCCATCTGGGGCAACTGAAGTTGTGGAGGCCCAACCACGGTTGGGTCAGCCGTCAATTTGGGATTGTCGTTGCGGACTAATACGGCCGGCGGCGTGATTTGGTCGGAAGCAAACTTCGGCGGCGATCCTTTGGAGGCTGCGGATTTATCGCCGTCTCCGCCACCACCGCCTCCACCCGAGCGGGTTGCCGATAGAGGCAGAATGTATGGGCTGACGTCGGTGACCAAGCCCGCCATTTGCTGCTTGATCTCGTGACGGTGTTCCACGAACCAATGACCGGACCAGATGAATACAGCAATGATGAGAAAATTTACAGCGTAAGATAGGACGAATGCAGAAGGCCGCGTTCGATAAACTCCGTAGCCCTCTCCGAACAAGGTGGGAAGCAGCGCACCCTGCGGAACCGCAGTGGACTGCGGCGAAATTAGCGGGCTCTTTGCAACCGACATCAATACCTGCCGGCGTAAGTATATTCCCGTCACGCGGTCTGAAATGTCAATTCTTCGCTGATTAGCGAGTCATTAAATCGCGAATCATCGTTTGTAGCCAATCACCGCGCCGTTAGCACCGGCGGACTCGAACCAGATGACCTTCACATCGCGGAAGCCGGTATCTTCCAGCCAGGCGCGATACTCAGACGGGGTGTAATTTCGGCCCCCCAAGGTTTCAATCAGCATGTTGAGGCTCATCAGTGCGGCTGGAGGCGGACCGGTCTTTTCGTCATTCACCAGCAATTCGCTGATGACGACCGCTCCGCCGGGGGCGAGGGCTTCATAACACTTGCGGAGGATTCCACGATCTTCCTGTTCGTTCCAATCGTGCATGATCATGGAAAGCAAAATGACATCGTGACCGGCGGGATATTTCGGATCGGCGAAGAAGTCACCAGGATGGGTCGTGACGCGGCCGCTCAGGCCAGATTCGGCAATTTTTTCAGCCGCAATTCCGGTCACGAACGGCAGGTCGTAGACGGTAGCGGAAAGATTCGGATAACGCGTGCAAAGCTCAATATCGAAGGCGCCTGAACCTCCGCCGACGTCGAGAAGTTTTCGGAAGCGGCTGAAATCTACTGCCTCTCCGAGTCCGCGAGCGGTGAAGATGGAAAGCGAATGCATTGCCTGCCAAAACGTTCCCATCATTTCAGGGTCGGCAGCTTCGAACAGCGATTTCTGCTTGTCGGGATCCCACGTGGTCGGTCGGTTGGTACGGACGGCTTGCGGAAGTTTGTCCCAACCCGCATAAAGCCGGTGGTTGAGCATGGTGACAAAACCGCCAAAATAGTAGCGACAGCCTCGAACCAGAAAAGTTTCCGCCAGCGGAGTGTTCCGATAACGGCCATTCTGCTTGCTCAAGAGGCCCAGACCGGCGCACCCGGTGAGAATCATTTCGGCCGGTCTTTCTTCGATATTCAGCCAGCGAGCAAGCTCGGGCGGATTCATGGGGGAAGTTTCCAACCGCGTGAACAGATCCATGTCTATGGCTGTGGACAAGGTTTTGAATGCCCAAAATGCAGTGGCAAGCTGCATCAGCGGGATGGGTGTGATGTCAGGCTCTGGTTGGTGCTTGAATTCGGCAACTGTGACGCCCATTTGCTCCTCTCATTTGCAAGAATTTTGCTTCGATATTACAACGGCAAACTGTCAGCGGAAAAGCGCGCCGAAGAAGCCCTTTATCTTTCCGAAGAAGCCGCGATTTCGCGGTTTGATTTGGTTGGCTGGTGGCGGCAGGGCTGCCATCTTCAGCGTTTCCGAGGGACGTGAGTTTGTCATTGGAAGGTGACGAGATTCGATGGTGGAAGCCGGTCGCGAAGTATCGGCACGGAACACGAGCGGGGCTTCTACCTGAACATGTACGTCGGACGGATGGGTAGAGGGCAGGGCTGTCGTCACAGGAGTGACGAGGGATAATGTTATTTCCGACGCGCTGTTGTCGCTCGGTGAACTCGCAGTGACGGATCTGGGCCGGCCGGCGGGCTTTGCTATCTCATTGGGTTGGGCCAGGCTAACGGTAGCAGGCAAATCCGGGTCTGAGACAGGTAGCACCGAGGTGCGCAAGACAGGCACAGGCGGTCGCGGACAGCCACAACTTTCGGGCATTCTAGTGTCGAGTAAGCTCAGTCGTCCTGAACGGAACACGACCTGTTCAGTCGGTTTTACCTGGTAGGTGCCATCGCCCAGCAATTCCGAAACGATGACCGAGGCCTTATTCCCCGGCAACGCTCGAATGCAAGTGTTGCCACGGGTGTCGGCGCTGACCGCATAGTGGAATTCGCCGGGGCCGGCGAGCAGAATGCGGAAATCGGGAGTCAGGATGGAATCTGCCGAAGCGTCCAGAGAGTAATGCGCTTCGAGCGCTCCCGTGCTCATGCCCAGCATCAAATCGCGGCCGTTTTGCGAAGATGTGACGGATACCGTCGTTCCAGAGCATACATGCACGACGCCGCGGCGTGCGAGGCTAACAATCGCGGTCTCGGCACCGGCGGCGCCTGACATTCCAGTACTGAGAGGAACAGCGACAGGCTGAACGCTGGGAGTGAACGCGGTTTTCGAGGGCGGCCGTATCGAGGTGACTTCGACGGTATACATCCGAACCATTAAGCGGTTGCCGGTCGCGTCCCAGGAGTAAAACCTGGATTTCAGTAGATCGACTACTACCCGCGCGATTGGGGGATCGTTCTGATACTGATCGAGCCGAACGCCGCTAACTGCTTCGTCGCGGAAATCGATTCGCTTGCCATGAGCAGAAATGCGGGCATTGGGCAGGTCAATTACCAGGCGAAGCGGTCTGTCCAGTTTGTTAATGACTGGAGAAATGGGCCGGTTAGACATGATTTCGATGGTCGGGCCATCTTTTTCAGGGATCACTTTGACCGAGCGGATTATTACGGCTGGCGGTGACGTCCGTCCAGCCTGCGCGCCGGATTGGGCTGCGGCCGGAAAAGAAATGAGAACTCCCACGACGTGGCAAACCAGAACAAGTTGGGGGCCGATGCGCGACAAGACTTCTTTCCCAAGGCGAAGGGTCACTCGGAACGATATCACTTGGCGGTAAGCGGAGAGAAGTAACAAACAAAGTGCGGCAGCA
>MNGW01000162.1:0-10834 GCA_001918935.1 Acidobacteriales bacterium 13_1_40CM_3_55_5
AATCCCACTCTTTGCCCAGGAAGTGGGGCAATACACGGCATTGGCGGCAGCCTCCTCGGGTATGGCATTGACTGGAGTCTGGCCGCAGTCAGTGAGTGTCTTTCCGAATTTCAGCGCCTTTCCCACGTCATGCGCGCCACCGGCCCCCTGTTTTGTGCCGCCGTCCTACGTGCCGCTGAATAGTCTGATTGGAAATTTCCCGGTTTCCGAGCGGACTGACCTGTATTCGCTCCGCCTTGACCACAACTTCACAAACAATAATCGGATTATGCTTGCTGGGCGTGTGAGTCCCAGCGACTTGACGGGTATACAGGTGCAAGCGCAAGGACCGCAAAACTTCGGCCAGAATTCATTCTCGCGAACTTCGACGCAGAATTATCATGATTGGAGTTTCACTGGTCAGGACCAATGGACAATCGGCGCTAACAAGGTCAACGAATTTCGTTTTCAATACGCCCGCCGCGGTCTGCTTTATAGCTTCTCGCGCGGGCCGGGAGGCGGCAACGTAGCCGTTAACATTCCAGGTTTCGCCTTTTTCGGACGCGAGCCCTTCTCTTTTGTTCAGCGTACAGAGCAGCGCTACCAGCTGACGGACAATTTTTCATGGTCGAAGGGTACGCACAACATTAAATTCGGTGTAGATGGGAATTACATTCCCCTCAGCGCGGACTTCACGGTAAATTTCGGAGGACTCTACAATTTCGGTTCGCAGAACATTTTTAGCAACCCGCCAATAGCACCTCCCTCCGGAACTACATTCCCCGCATTCAGTCCGGTGCAGTCGTACGGTGCTGGCATTCCCTCGAATATGGTGCAGGGTGTGGGCAATCCCCACGACGCATTCAGCAACACAGCCCTAGGCTTGTTCATTCAGGACAGCTGGCGTATGCGATCGAACTTGACGCTTAACTACGGTGTTCGCTACGACGTGGAATTCACGCCCACATTTAGCCCGCTCAATTCAATCGCCGCCTTTGGACAGAATGCGCTTGGGATTACTCAGGGGATTCCTCGAGACCTCAACAATGTCGCTCCACGAATTGGATTGGCCTGGGATCCAACTAAGGACGGCAAGAGCGTGATTCGCGCGTCATACGGATTGTTCTACGACCACCCGCTGCTGGCGCTCGCTTTCGATTCTGATGTAGCCGATGCTTCGCAAGCGCCGCAGATTGTTCTCTTCCCCGGCGCTCCCGGCAAGTGCTCATTGAATGCCAGCAACGCATTCCAAGGACTGCTCTCGTGTCTGCCACCCGCGTTTAACTATCTGCCCAATGAGCAGCGCTTCAATCCGGCGCCGAATGCGCCGTCCATCTTCGTGGGACAGGCTTACCTCAACCCCACTTCGCCCGTGCCTTTGGCCATCCAGCCTTTCGGGTTTCCCGTCGCTAAGAATTTTCAATACGGTTCCTCGCAGCAAGCGAATCTTACTTATGAGCGCCAATGGGGACACGACCTCTCGCTCGGCCTGGAATACAACTTTAATGGTGGGCGTCACCTGAACCGGCCTATCAACATCAACGCGAACAAATCACAATTCCTGATCGCTAACTGGCAGGCCGCGGTGGCAACGGCCACGGCGCTTGGCATTAAGCCCAGTGATCCAAATTTTCCCAGCAATCCCTTGGCGGTTGGGACACAGAACCCGGCCGTCTTTCCGCCTTGTGGGGGCGCCAGTCCGAGCGGACCGTTCTACGTCCCTGCTGCGTTGGTAAGTTTCTTCCGGCCATCCGGATTCAATCCGTCACTGATGGGAGTACTCGCCCCTTGTGTGCCGCTGGCTAGGCAAATTTTGCAAACCGAGGGCCTGATGTCGAATTGTGATGCCACGACCTTAGCGAATTGCGTCCCCTTCAGTGATATGCCGGCGAATTTCTCCAGTGGCAGTTCGGTTTACCATGGATTTACTGCCAATCTAAAAAAACGGTTTGGACAACACTACGAGTTCCTAGGGTCCTATACCTGGTCGCACACCATCGACGACTCTACCGATTTGCAATCGCCGCTGGAGCCTCAAAACAATTACAATCTCGCGGCGGAGCGGTCGAATTCGTTGTTTGATCAGCGCCACCGATTTGTCTTCAGCGGCGTTTACCAGAGCGGCACTTTATCCGGTGGCTTCTGGAGCAAGTTCTTTTCGGGTTGGACGCTGGCTCCGATCATTGAAGCCGCATCCGGCCGGCCGTTCAATATCATCACAGGCGATGACCGCAATTTCGACTTCAGCACCCCGACTGACCGTCCCTTGATCGTGGCGGCGGGGACAGGACCGAACTCCTGCGGCGACGTGGCGGCCGCTTCACGTTTTTCGCCAACTGGATTCTTGCAACCCGCGTGCTTCCTGAATGGAACCTTGGATGGCAACCTCGGCCGCAACGCCGGAACCAAGCCCATGAACGTTTTCACCGATATTCGGGTCGGCAAGCGAATCCCGCTGGGGGAGCGCGTGGCTTTGGAAGGGTTGGTGGACGCGTTCAACTTTATCAACCGTTTCAATGTTGCGGATGTTAATCCACTGTGGGACAGCGGCCAGCAACCCACCGCGGCATTCGATCCAAGGCAGTTGCAATTTGCGCTGAAGCTGACCTGGTAGAAATTTACGATTTACGATTGCCGATTTACGATTTTTGATTTTTGATTTTTGATTTCTAAGGCCGCATGTTGTCTTCTCAAGATGGTAAAACCTTACTTTTCCGCCTACTTCTTGTTCTGTGTGCCAACCTTGCTGCTGCGCAGAACGAAGTCACTGTCGAACGTGATGTGCCGGTAAAGATGCGTGATGGTGTCGTGCTGCACGCGGACGTCTACCGTCCGAAGACTGAAGGTAAGTTTCCAGTTCTGCTCCAACGCACTCCTTATAACAAAGACGGCGGGGTGGAGTTTGGAGTAAAGGCTGTGGCGCGTGGCTATGTGACCATCATTCAAGATGTTCGGGGACGTTTCTCGTCTGACGGCGAGTGGTACACCTTCAAACACGAGTCTGATGATGGATATGACACCGTGGAATGGGCTGCGGGATTGCCGTATTCCAATGGCAAAGTGGGAATGTTTGGCGGCTCTTACGTTGGTGCCACTCAGATGCTGGCTGCCATGGCGCAGCCTCCGCACCTTGCCGGAATTTTCCCTGTCGTCACCGCGTCAAATTACCACGATGGATGGACGTACCAGGGCGGCGCCTTCGAACAGTGGTTCAGCGAATCCTGGACATCGGGGCTGGCGCACAACACGCTTCAGCGCCGGGTAGAGAAAAACACAGACGCTCTGACTTGGGTGGGAAAATTGCCGCTCTCCAGTTATCCGGTCGTCGAGCCGGGGACGGGGGAAGGCCTGGCGCCGTATTTCCTTGATTGGCTGCAACATCCAACTTACGACGACTATTGGAAGACGTGGTCCATCGAAGATCACTTCGCGCAGATCCAGGTTCCGGCTTACCACATGGGCGGCTGGTATGACATCTTCATGGGCGGAACATTACGCAACTATGCCGGGATCAAGGCACGCAGCGGGAGCGAGGCAGCACGGCGGAACCAGCGCTTGCTGATCGGGCCCTGGTATCACGGTCCTTTCACGGGAAAAACAGGTGAGCTCGATTTTGGCAGCGAGGCCAACGTCGAGAAGACCAGTGATGACATTACGCTGCGCTGGTACGACTATCTGCTGAAAGGAATCCAAAACGGAGTGGAGAAAGAAAAGCCCGTCAAGATTTTCGTGATGGGGAAAAACGTATGGCGCGAAGAAGACGATTGGCCGCTGGCCCGCGCCAAAAGCACGCGCTTCTACCTGCACTCAGGAGGTAAGGCAAACTCGTTGTCGGGCAACGGCACGCTGAATACAATTGCACCTCGGGCCGAAACCAGAGACAGTTTTGTGTACGATCCCGGAGATCCCGTACCTACGCGTGGCGGAGGCCTCTGCTGTGACAACGAACATCTGGCCTCGGGCGCATTCGATCAGCGTCCTAACGAAAATCGAAATGATGTACTGGTCTACACCACGCCCGTCCTTCAAGACAACATGGAAGTCACGGGGCCGATCTCGGTGGAGCTTTATGCCAGCTCATCTGCGGTGGACACAGACTTCACAGCCAAGTTGGTTGACGTCCGGCCTGACGGATTCTGCCAGAATTTAACCGATGGAATCCTGCGGGCGCGTTATCGCAACTCGCAGGAAAAACCCGAACTCATGCAGGCGGGAAATATCTATAAGTTCACTATCGACGTGTGGGCCACCAGCAATGTCTTTCTTACCGGACATCGCTTGCGCCTGGAGATTTCCAGCAGCAACTTCCCGCGCTTCGATCGGAACCTCAACACTGGCGAGGATCCAGAACGCGGATTGCGTGGGGTCAAAGCCACCAACACCATCTATCACGACCGGGAACATCCCTCTGCTTTGATCCTCCCCCTGGTTGGACGCTGAGACTTGCTCAGGATCCCGGCGGTTTTTGTGGCGCCGTTTCACTGACGGCCGGCCTGGCGAATCTTGCATCGTCGATCGGAACATTCTGCTGAACGTTTTCCAACTGGATGGTGAAGCGACCTCCGGGCCGGGAAATTGTCCAGCGAAATGGAGTCCGCACGCCGTTTACCTCGCGGTAATCGGCATAGTCGATTTGGGTGGGAACACGCCCAAGCGGGGACTCGGCGTAGCGCAAAAGGCGCACCAAAAATCCCGACTGTAGGTCGAAGTAGAGCTTTAGAGGAGGCTCGCCTTCTTTTATTCCCACCAGACTGGTAGCGTCGCGGTCGCCGATCTTCTCTGACTCTCCAGCGCGGAATTCGCTGAAAAGCTGCTTCACTCGTAACGGAAAATAGAAATCAGCATCAAGTCTGGCTGCCTCCAACTCCGCTCCACTCATATCGCGCAAAGACTGCCCAGGCACAGCGAGCCAACCGGAGGTTCCGTCAAACGCCGTGATGCTATCGCCATTGGGAAGATGCATCACTGACATTCGTTTGTTCGGGGCTTTTTCAAATACTTCAAAGGGAAATTTATTTGCGCCGAGCGCAATCGTGCCCTTTCCCAAGCGACTGGAAATTTTCTGGATTGCCTTCAACAACAGCCGGATTAGAAGAGTCTTCTTCTTTTGGCGTTTCCGGGAAGGCCAGTTTTACTTCGTGATCAGTGATAACAGGAGTGGCCACAGGTTTGATCGCGCCGCGGTGGCAGGAATAACAGGTCACCTCGCGATGTCCAGCAAAATTATTCTTATTGATTGCGAACATCATCTCCATCATCTTGCGTGCAGTTTGCTTAGGTTTCTTGTCATCCCGATCGAACGCGCCCATCTCATGGCAGTAGTCGCATTGCACCCCCAAAGATGCGCTAATGAATTGCATCGCAGGCATTAATTGATCAGCCGGTGCGCCTTTGAGAACCTGGATGTTCTTATAAGCTTCGTCGGTTTTTTTGGCGGCGGATGGCGCCGCGGATTGAGGCGGTCCAGACTGCGCCCTCATCGCGGCAATCGCAATCAACAAAGCACCGGCAACGGCGATCCTGGCAAAATACATTCTCCTCGATCCCTCTTTCATGTCTTCCTCTCACCGACAAGCAATTTCCGAAGTCTAACAAACCCGCATCCGGCATGCGATTGGCCGCGGCGCGGCTAATTTGCGATAATCATCGGAATCCGATCAAGTTGGCAACGCCATCTTCCTCCGCAGCCTACGACTTTCTATGAGTAAGCATCGAGTCGGCAATCGTCTGCTGTTTCTCACTCTCATTGCTGCGGCCGGGGTTGTAGTTTCTATCGAGACCTTAGCAGAGGAGAACAATTCAAAAGCCGAGCAGATGTCTACTCCGGAGCGGATCAAGCAGGTCGGCTGGTGGCCGACAAAGGGAACTCCCTCTCGCGATGAATATGTTGGCCCAGCAATTTGTGCTCAATGCCATTCTTCTCTGGCTTCGACTCAAAAGTTGCATGCCATGGCACGCACTTCAACGCCGGCAGCGAATTCGGATATTTTGCGAGCTCACAATCGACAGAATTTTCGCCTCGGCCCGCACACATATCAGCTCGTGCGGACGGACAACGGCGTTATCGAATACTCAGTGAGCGATGGAAAGCAGTCGGTTTCGGGCCCTTTAAGTTGGGCATTCGGCACCGGCAAGGTAGGACAAAGTTATCTTTACCAGAAAGGCGGGGCATTCTTCGAGAGCCGCTTCAGCTACTTCAGCACAATCCAGGGATTTGATATCACTCCCGCTCATTCTAGGGCCACACCGGAATCGATTGAGAAAGCCGCGGGACGTCCGGTCGCCCCAGCCGAAGTTCGCAGGTGCTTTGGTTGTCATAACACTGCCTCGACCACGAATGACAAATTTGACGACACTCGGCTGATTCCGAGTATTACGTGTGAAGCCTGTCACGGACCCGGCTCGGCTCACACAGCAGCGATGAAGGCGGGACTAGAAGCCGGAGCGGGACTGATTTCAAATCCAGGGCGACTCAAGCCGGTGGATCAGGTGGATTTTTGCGGCGCTTGCCACACCACCTGGTGGGACGTGAATCTCTCAGGCTCAAGCGGAGTGGGGAACGCACGATTTCAGCCTTACCGCCTGGAGAGCAGCCGGTGCTGGGGCAAGGGCGATGGCCGCGTCACTTGTATTGCCTGTCACAACCCGCACCAACCGCTGGTGCGTGAAGCCGGCTTTTACGATCAGCGGTGTCTTAGTTGTCACCTGGCCGCAGCAAACTCCAATCCCAGCAGCGATCATCCTGGCGCGGCATGTCCCGTCAGTACTAAGGATTGTGTGACCTGCCACATGCCCAGAGTGGAAGTGCCGGACGCCCACTTCAAGTTTACTGACCATCGAATCCGCATCGTGCGGGCGGGTTCGCCATTCCCGGATTGAAGCCAGGGTTACATCCGCCTGCTAAACTGCTGGTTCTTAATAATCGGGAGACAACATGGCCGAGCCTTACAGCCCAACCGCGCGTACCCGTGTTACGCGCGAACCGGAGCGCGCGGTGTACGACCGCGCAGCCGCCTACCAAGTTCTGGATGAAGGGTTCATCTGTCACGTCGGTTTCGTGGTAGACAATCAGCCTTTTGTGATCCCAACCGGCTACGGCCGTTCTGGGGACAATCTGTATATCCACGGATCCGCAGCCAGCCGTATGTTGCGGAATCTGGATCAGGGGATTGCGGTCTGCGTGACGGTGACGCTTTTGGACGGACTCGTCCTGGCCCGTTCGATCTTCAATCACTCAATGAATTATCGCTCGGTCGTAGTGCTGGGCACAGCCGTCGCGGTAGAAGATTCCGCCGAAAAGCTGCAAGCTCTTCGCGCCCTATCCGAGCACATCCTGCCTGGGCGTTGGGAAGAATCTCGCCAGCCTAATGAACGTGAACTCAAAGCGACTCTGGTGATGCGTCTTCCAATCACCGAATATTCCGCCAAGATGCGCACTGGCCCGCCGATCGATAATGAAGAGGATTACTCGTTCCTGACCTGGGCGGGCGTAGTGCCCCTGCAGATGGTGCCCGGTTCCCCGATTAACGATCCGAAGCTCGATCCGAAGACACCGGTACCCTGCTACGTGCGGAGTTATTCCCGGACAGTAGCAAAGTGATCAAGCAATGGCTAGTGACCAGTAAACTAGAAAGACAGAATTGACTAGCCACTAATCACTAGTTACTTCTTTGCCAATCCCTACGCTGCCATCTGGCACTGCGGATGGTCGCAGCCACACTCCGCATTCGCTTCGTTCCCGGCGGCGGAGATCTCGCAAGCCTCGCTACAGTACTCCTGGTCTTGTGAAACCGGGCAGGAACATTGAGGGTGGGCACACTTCTTTTGATCTGTGGCGTTCATATCTTGTTTCTCCCTTATGTCGGAATTCGTCCAAGGGCTCTTCGATGCGTAGATGAAGGGATGGCGCTCCCCGGACCAATCGAACGATTCAGGACTAAATTGTTGCACTCGAGAACCCCTGCGAGTAACATGCCCGGCCTGTCCCTAAGGTAACGTGGGCTAACCCGTTCTGGATTGACCCATCAAATCCAGGAAGGTAGGATTCGAAGTATTCAAAAGAAGTGGGCGAAGAGACGGCTGTTAGCCGTAAGTTCTAGATAAAAATGGGGATTACCAAAAATCACTTGTGGGGCGCGCCATTGGCCTTGCTATTGGCGGGTGTGGGCTGCCACTCATCGCAGAAGGCTGCGGCGCCGAACTTACCGCCCCAATCGAATCCTCCCACAATTACTGCCGCTGCTAGTCCCAAGCCGCGGCCCGTAGCTAAGGCAAAGACCGCGGTCAATGCGAAGCCTGCAACCGAGACGAAAGCTACAACTCCGGAGAGAGTCAGTGTTCCTGCACCAGCGCCGCCTGCTCCTAAACCCGATCCGGTTGGGCAGCTAATCACACAAGCGGAGCGCGAGTATCAGGCGGGGCAGGACAACTACAAGGCCGGCCAAACAGACGCCGCCAAGCAGAGTTTCGATCGCGCATTCAACCTCATCATGGCCAGTCCCCCGGAGGTACGTTCTGACGAGCGAGTGCAACGCGAGCTCGATCGTCTCTTGGATGGGGTGAACGGCCTGCAATTGGAAGATGCTGATACCTCTGCCGAACAGAAATCTGAACCTGCCCCGATTGATGAGGCCAATGACGTTACTTTCCCGGTCGATCCCAATATCAAGGCACAGGCGGAAGCAGAGATCAAAGCCACCCATTCGGATTTGCCCTTGATGCTGACTGATCCAGTCGTCGGGTACATCAACTATTTCTCAAGCCGTGGACGCGCTACCCTCGAGAATTCTCTTATTCGCGGCGGACGTTATCGCGAAGCCATCGAGAACATTCTCAAAGACGAAGGGGTGCCACCGGAGTTGATCTACCTTGCCCAAGCCGAATCCGGATTCCACCCATTGGCGCTTTCGCGAGTGGGAGCTCGCGGGATGTGGCAATTCATGGCCAGCCGAGCTAAAGGGTACGGGCTGCAAAGAAATCAGTGGGTGGACGAACGCCAGGATCCGGAGAAAGCCACACGAGCGGCAGCGCGTCATCTGAAAGATTTATATAACCAGTTCGGCGACTGGTATTTAGCTATGGCCGCTTATAACTCCGGCCCAGGAACGGTGCAGAGCGCGGTCAGGCGTACCGGATACGCGGACTTTTGGGAACTCTATCGGCGTAATGTGCTGCCCAAAGAAACCCGGAACTATGTGCCGATCATCGTCGCTGTGACCATCATGACTAAGAACCCGTCACAATACGGGTTAGACAAAGTGGTCACTGACAAACCGGTACCCTACGACAAAATGAAAATCAACTATTCCGTGGACTTGCGCCTGGTGGCCGGTTGTGTGGATGCGTCGCCGGAAACGCTACAGGACCTCAATCCGAGCTTATTGCGGCTCACCACTCCCAAGGATCGGGAGTTCGAACTTCACCTGCCTGCCGGCACTAAAGAAAAGTACGCCAGCGCGATCGCAGCTGTGCCCCGAGACATGAGGGTGTGGTGGCGGTACCACAACGTCGGTCCTAACGACTCCTTAGAGTCAATCTCACGGGTTTATCGAACCCCGGCCAAGGCAATTGCTCAGGCAAACAGTCTCGATGGCGACGACAAGCTCCAGTCCGCGAGCAAAATCATTATTATCCCCATCGCGCCAGGCAAACATGCCACTACCGAGGACGGTGCGACCTATGCGCGCCACGCTACGCGGTACAAGTTGCGCAGAGGCGACACGCTGCAGTCCGTAGCTGACAACTTCGCGGTTCCACCTACGATGGTGCGCCGGTGGAACCATTTGAAGGGCAATAGTCTTCAAGGCCGCAGGGTTGTGTACATCCATTTACCCGTGACCCCGACCATCAACCAGCTGCGCCAAACCTCGGCTCCTAAGCCCAAGGGAAAGAGTAGTTTACGGACAGCCAGCGATTCAGCCCTGTCTCGTCACAAGGTAAAACCGGGTGAGACCCTGACTTCGATCGCCAGTACCCATCACACCACTGTGGCTGCCCTGAAACGCGCCAATGGGGATGTTGCCACTCTTCGACCTGGCATGATCCTCCTTATCAAAGACGCTCGTTAAGCTCGTCCGCATTTCTGCAAAGCCAGACATGAATAGCAGTGAACGCGCGCACTCAGAACAAGCAATTTTAGGTGTGGTGCGAGCACCTGGTTTTTAAATCGGGTGTAATATGCAAACGTATGGGTTGCCGTGCGCGGCACAATATTGCCGTGTGAAAACGGTGTGTTATAATCGCGCGCCGTTCAAGCAAACGACAGCAGTTTTTTTAGTTGTCTTTTTATCTTCCAGCGCATGTAATGCAGTGCCCGGCACTCGCGCGGCCGGAAATCAGGAGGAGAAATGACTTTCAAGGACACCCTCTACGGACGTGACGACGAAATGGACGAATTCGGTGACACTGGCGGCGCTGCCTACGGCGACTCGCTGGAAGAGGATTACGAACAAGAAGAGGAAGAAGAAGAGGCTGAAATGCCCGGCATGACCGAACCGGGATCCCAACCTGCCACGCCCGGTGCTCCTGCGCCGCAACGCGGTGGAGGGGGCGGCGGCGGCTCCAAACCTGCCCGCAAGAAACCAGCCGCAAAACCGGCGAAGAAAAAGGCAGCCAAGAAAGCTCCGAAAAGAAAACCGGCCAAGAAGCGGAAACCAGCTCGCAAAGCGGCAAAGAGGAAGGCAGCCAAAAGAAAACCGGCAAAGAAGGCAAAGCGACCGGCTCGCCGCAAGGGCGGACGTCGCCGTTAGGCAGATTTTGATTCGAGCTAAGCCCTTCTCCTCGTTGAACATCTGAGGCCGCGGTCTCGTGCCGCGGCCTATTTCCCCAAAATGCCTCCTGCGAGGCAGCGCGAACC
>MNGW01000162.1:10859-34632 GCA_001918935.1 Acidobacteriales bacterium 13_1_40CM_3_55_5
CTGCTGATCCTCAGCGCGACCGCACACCTTTTCGGATATTTGTTCGCGAGACTTCGTCAACCGAAGGTCATCGGGGAAATCGTAGCCGGGGTGATTTTGGGGCCGACGCTGCTGGGCCGGATTGCGCCTTCCTTTTCCGCTTCCATTTTTTCTGACGGCGCGGGAGCCCACGTTCATGATGTGGTTCTCGGTTTCCTCTACTGGATGGGTTTGCTGCTGCTGATGTTTATCTCAGGATCCGAAACGCGGCGTCTATTCGGACGCGACGATCGCCGCCAGGTTGCGTGGCTTGCTTCGATGGGGACGGTCTTGCCGTTTGTGCTGGCGCTGCTTGTAGTTCCGCTATTTCCCATTCACAGATTGATGGGTGTTGCCAATCAGCGGAATTCATTGATCCTGGTGATTGGCATTGCAGTAGCGGTCACTTCGATTCCGGTTATCTCCCGCATTTTTTACGATCTCAAAATCCTGCACACGCGATTTGCCCGGCTGGTGCTTGGGGTGGCGGTTCTGGAAGACATAGTTTTGTGGGCCGTACTCGCGATGGCAACGGCCTTAGCAAAGTCTTCAGTGCTGCCGAAAAATGAAATCCTTCGACACTTGGCAGTAACCTCTATTTTCTTCGTAGTTGGTTTAGCTCTCGCTCCTCGACTGCTAAGACGTTTGCATCAGGCGCGCTGGAACATTCTGGCTGCAGCTTCGCCAACCGGGTATCTGATCGCAATCTTATTTGCCTTCGCGGCCGTCGCGGCCATGCTGGATGTCAGTTTGGTGTTCGCAGCATTCCTGGCAGGCTATGGAGTGGCCAGCAACAGAGAACTCTTCGCCGACGCGCTCGATTCACTCGGACGATTTTCGTTTTCAGTTTTTATTCCTGTGTATTTTGTGATCGTCGGCTACCGGCTCGATCTATGGAAGAGCTTCTCCATCACCGTGCTTGGAATTTTTCTGGTTGGCGCTTGCGCCATCAAGCTGCTCTCGGTGGGGTTAGGAGCGCGGCTCGCGGGATTCCGTGGCTTGGATATTCTGAACCTGGCAATTGCCACGAATGCCCGCGGCGGACCAGGAATCGTCCTGGCCAGCGTGGCCTACGACGCCGGCATTGTTAACGCGACGGCCTACACTACACTGGTTCTGCTTGCCGTCCTCACATCGCAGGCTGCCGGTGCATGGTTGGAGTACGTACTGCGCAAGGGGTGGCCGCTATTCTCGCCTGATTCCGCGACCGCGCCCGAATGTGAACCAGCGATTGACGTCCGGGCCGCAGCCTAAACCTTCTCTCGAAAAAAGTTGAGCTACTTCTTTCCTCCTGCCACGGCCTGAAGGCAGCGTCCGTAGAGTTCGAGCAAGTGGCCTGCATATTCTTCCGGCTTGGAGGCAGCCCCGCTGCCCTGGAAACCAACTCCGGAAGAACTGGTGCGCCCGTAACCGGTCGTCATAGCAACGAATTTCATCAGATCGAGAGCGATGTCTTCATTCCGACGCGCACCGGCCGTCAACGTGGGTAATTCATCCATGAATGCCTCCGCAGAATGATAGCAGAACGATGCGACCGTGCTTCAGCACTTAGCATTTCGCACTTAGCATTTAGCCCCTGATGGTTCTTGCCGATCTGCACAAACCCCTATTGGCCAAATGTAAATGCTAAGTGCCGACTCTACTCTCTGCAATCTACGATGACTTCCTCTCCGGGCCGAACAGCGTAAGCAAATGTCCATCGGGATCGCGGAAATTTGCCGCCCACATCGGGCCGGAGACATTGCGCGGCTCCTGGCTAAACTCTACACCTTGATCTTTCAGCGCCTCGTAAGACGCCCGGACGTCATTCACAGAAAAAATCACCTCAGTCGCACCTACCAGAGGAGAAACGTTCTTTGCCAGAGGCTCACTCAAGACGATAGTCAACGCGCCGCTGGCGAGGAAGGCAAAGCCTGGAATTCTCTGCCGAATGTCGATGCCCAACCGATCCCGGTAAAAAGACACGGATTTTTCAAGATCTCTTACTCCCAGCATGATCATGCTGACCGGGGGAAGGTTGAATCGTTGGCCCGCCACACTGACCTCCAAAAGCGATTAGCGCTGCGCGAGCAATTATAATGCGAGTATCATTCGACTCGCTCTATGTGGCCCATATGGCTTCGATCCAGTCGTTTCGCATGCATTTCCAAGGCAGATCTCGGAAGGGTTTATTATCTCTGGCACGTTATCTTGGGCACGAGCGGGGCCTCGATGAACTATCAGAACTCGCTGGTTGTTACTTTGCTCATAATCTGCGTTGTTCCGAACCGAAGCGTTGCAGAATCTTCTGTTGCACAACGAGGCCATCCGATTAAACAAGAATCGTTTGGTCAGACCAAAGACGGTAAGAATGTCGAGCTCTACACCATCACGAACTCGCATGGGGTGGAAGTGCGCGCCATCAACTATGGTGGAATCGTCGTGTCGCTGCGGGTGCCTGATAAGAACGGTAAGCTGGACGATGTCGTTCTTGGTTTCGACAAGCTGGATGGATATCTCGACAAGAGTCCGTATTTCGGCGCCATCGTGGGGCGATACGGAAATCGCATCGCGAATGGAAAATTCACCCTGGATGGAAAGGAATATTCGCTGGCCAAAAACAATGGCCCCAATGCTTTGCATGGAGGGCTAAAGGGATTTGATAAAGCGATCTGGGCGGCTGAGCCCTTCCAGAACAATCAAGGAAAAGGTGTCGTCTTCACGTACACAAGTAAGGATGGCGAAGAAGGCTATCCTGGCAACCTAAAAGTGAAAGTCACCTACACTCTTACCGACAAGAATGAACTCATCTTCGACTACCAAGCGACTACGGACAAGGCCACTCCTGTAAATCTGACCGAGCATAGCTACTTCAATCTCGCCGGCGAGGGCACAGGGGACGTCCTAAAACACGAACTGATGCTAAACGCTGACCGGTTCACGCCAGTTGATAAGACGCTGATCCCTACTGGCGAACTGCGCGCTGTCAAGGGAACACCGTTCGACTTTAGGACGCCGATAGCGGTTGGCGCACGCATCGATGATAATTACGAACAACTGGCATTCGGCGGCGGTTACGACCACAACTTTGTAATCAATCGAAAGACGGGCGACTTGCAACTGGCGGCCCGGGTGTACGAACCCACCAGCGGCCGCGTGATGGAGGTCTACACTACGGAGCCAGGCGTGCAATTTTATTCCGGTAATTTCCTGGATGGCACCATCACCGGCAAGCAGGGCCACGTCTATAAGCGTCGCTACGCGTTATGCCTGGAGACGCAGCATTTCCCCGATTCGCCAAATCATCCTGAATTTCCCTCAACCATTTTGAGGCCCGGACAGACATTGCACTCGCGCACCATCTACAAGTTCTCCGCACAGAAATAGTACGGATATCAACGTCACTCAGAGTCCTTCATTTCCCGCAAACGTGCGGCGGCGGCCTCGGCCGTGATGTCGCGCTGCGGTGTTCCCAGCATTTCATATCCCACCATGAATTTGCGCACCGTCGCCGAACGGAGTAGCGGCGGATAGAAATGCGCGTGCAGGTGCCATTCGGGGTGTACCTGCCCATCGGTTGGGCATTGATGAAAACCCATCGAGTACGGAAAAGAAACGTCGAACAGATGATCGTAACGAGCTGTCAGTCGTTTCAAGATGTCCGCCAACCCGTCGCGTTCTTCACTGCTGAGATCACTCATCGACGACAAATGGCGGCGCGGAATCACTAAGGTTTCGAATGGCCAGATTGCCCAGAACGGCACCAGCGCGGAAAAATGCCGGTTCTCAAAGATCATGCGCTGGTTCAACTCGCGTTCTTTCGTTAAGTAGTCGCAAAGCAGGCACGACTCATGTGCAGCCTGATATGCGTGCAATGCAAGCTGCTCCTTGGAGGTCTCGTTCGGGATGCTGGCGCTGGCCCAGATCTGGCCATGCGGATGCGGATTGCTCGCTCCCATCATCGCGCCGCGGTTTTCGAAAATTTGAACGTAATTGATAAACGGCAGTGCACCCAGTTCCTCGTACTGCTCAGTCCAGAGATCCACGACTCGCCGAAGCTCGTGCGGCTGCATCCGGGCCACGGTCATATCGTGCCGCGGCGAAAAGCAGACCACGCGACAAATGCCGGACTCGCTGCGCGCTGTCATCAGTCCGCCATCATCGAGACTTCCTTCCGGGGTCCCAGCCAGCAGCGCGGGATAATCGTTATCGAAAACCAGGTTGTCTTCATACTTGGGATTTCGCTGCCCCGCAGCACGCGTATTCCCCGGACACATGTAACACGCGGGATCATATGCAGGCGGAACCTCGGCGGCTACCTTCTCGACTTGTCCCAACCACGGGCGCTGATTGCGATGCGGGGAAACCAGGATCCATTCACGCGTTAGCGGATTGAATCGCCGATGAGGATGTTCCTTGAGATCAAAATTAGCGACGCTCATTTCTTGACCTCGTCCGCGCCCTCGGCAGCGGGAGACACAAATATCTGAGGCGCACGGCCGGTCGATTTTTGATAAGCATCAGCGACGCGGAATTGAAAATCGTTAACCGCGTCAGTCCTGACTAGATTAATCGTGCAACCTCCAAATCCGCCGCCGGTCATGCGTGCTCCGTAAACGCCCCTTTGCTGTCCTGCCAGTTCGACCATCAAGTCGAGTTCAGCGCAACTGACCTCATATTCATCCCGCAGACTGCGATGCGACTCGGCCATTAACAATCCGAAGTTATCGAGGTCCTCTTGCTCCAGTGAAGCAGCAGCTTTGGTTACCCGAGCATTCTCACTGATCACGTGACGACACCGCTTATAGATGAGCTTTGGAAGAGTGCCGGCGTGAGCCTCGAGTTCTGTAAGACTGACATCTCGCAGAGCGCGAATGCTGGGCATTGACCGTGACAGCAGGCGCATTCCTTCTTCGCATTCCGCTCGTCTGGTGTTGTATTCGCCACTGGCTAGTGCGTGCTTGACCATCGTATTGCAGATCACCAGGCTCACATCTCGCGGAAGCGGAAGAAAACTATATTCCAGGGATCGGCAATCCAACATAAGTGCGTGGCCTGCCTGACCGCAGCTCGAAACAAACTGGTCCATTATTCCGACGCGAGCCCCCACAAATTCATTTTCGGCACGCCGGCATAATTTCACCAACTCAAGAGCCACCTCAATCGCGGCGGACGAACTTAATCCTGAACCCATCGGCACATCACCCTGGATCAACAGGTTGGCGCCCTGGAGATGATGGCTGGCACGCTGCAGCATGACGGCTACTCCAGCCACGTAATCACTCCAGTGATTTCGTGGCGTGATGCTATTCTGCAAATCGATCTCGACCGTTTCGGAGAAATTCGTGGAATGCAACAGGAGCTTGCGGTCACTGCGGGGAGCAATAGCGATCCAGACGTAGAATTCGATCGCGGCCGGCATCACGAAACCGTCGTTGTAGTCGGTGTGCTCGCCAATGAGGTTGACGCGACCAGGAGCTCGGTACACGCGCGCGCGACCACCGTAACGCTGGCGGAATCTCTCCTGCAGCTCGGCTGTTATCTTCATACCCTCATTGAGATTCGAAGGTCTTGCTACATTCGCCCACCAAACAATATCAAGGTATGTCTGGAAACCGAATGCTCGGCAATCGACCACAAAATTTAAGCGTACCGATTGATATGATGTACGGTCTCGAAAAACTGCACTGGGACGCATCGCACTTAAGAGAGGAACTATTTTAAAGGAAGAACAATCAAGGGCAACGAAGACTGGCCGCCGCTTTGACGTCACCGTTGCGGGCGAACTGAACCTCGATCTGATTCTCTACGGCCTGCCAGAAGAGCTTCCCGGCGACCGCGAACTTCTGGCCAGCGGAATGATGCTCACGCTCGGCAGCTCGTCCGCGATTGTGGCGCACAATCTCGCCGCGCTGGGAAACCGGGTTGGATTCGTTTCTCGTATCGGGGATGATCAACTGGGTCAGATCGCGCTGGATCGCCTGGCCGCGGGCGGTGTGGACATCTCCAAGGTCCGCCGTGTCACTGGATCCACCAAGACTGGCTTGACGGTTATCTTGCAACGCGACGGCTGGCGCAACATGCTCACTTATGCCGGTACAATCTTTGAATTGACTTTCGATGATTTGGACTTCGATTACCTTGCCTCATCGCGGCACTTTCATCTTTCATCTTTCTACTTACAGCGCGGACTCCGACCGCAAATTCCTGACCTATTTCGAAAACTGAAGGCGGCGGGTCTCACGATTTCACTCGACACCAATGATGATCCCGACGATGGCTGGCAAGGAGGTCTTCGCGATGCCTTGCGCTACGTGGATGTCTTGCTTCCAAACGAACGAGAGGCGCGTCGAATCGCACACACCGACAATCTTGACGCTGCCATCGCTTCCTTGGCGGAGGTGGTTCCAGTGGTGGTGGTGAAACTCGGGGAGCGAGGAGCCACGGCACAGTGCGGCTCTGAGCGGTTCGTCAGTCCGCCGGTGAAAGTGGATCTCGTCGATGCCGTTGGAGCGGGTGACAGCTTTGATGCCGGTTTTTTACATCAATTCCTGCGCGGCGCCGACCTGGAAAGTTGTCTTGCGAATGGTAATCTGGCCGGCGCTCTCTCCACCACGCGAGCCGGAGGAACCGAAGCTTTTCGTGATCCCGAGCACCGCAAACGCTTTTTCGAAACTCACAAATCAGCAATGACGTGACGCACCGGAATCGCGATCATCGCGCTATGGGCTTACTTCCAGCAGCAAGTGATCTTTGAACTCTGTTTTCAATCTTGGAGCTTTGCCGGCGCTCGCTTCCACCGAGCCAAGGTCTCTTCCATCCGTGTAATCGACGACGCGATACGCGCCATCCTTCAGGCCTCTTAATTCAACTTCACCCTTCCAGGTGGAAGCGGATGGCGCGAAGAACGCGTAGTACACCTTGCCGTCCTTTTCTATCGCATAGCCCTCAGGCACATCGTATCCGTAGACATACAAGTTCCGGAATGTGCCCTTCGACAGCATTTTCTGGTTATAGATTCCAATCCATTTTTTCCAATGTGCGTCTTTCTCCGCGGTCAGTGCTACCTTCTTGAACTTCGGTCCTGGATCGGGCCACACGAACTTTGTACCCACCACTGCACCGGTGCCGATAGTGGACGCGAAATCGTTCCCGGACTCGACCCAATCGCCCTTCCTCGATTTGTTCATAATGGACAGCTCCACGTGATCCCCATAGACGGCCGCTTCCGGACCAAGCAGAGCTTTGTACATTTTGACCCGACGCCGCACTTGCACTGCACCCACCGGATCAGCCGTTACGGCTTGATCCATGTAAGGCAGCCACGCCAGGGAGGGAGGAGTTCCACAAGGACAACTCTGAGTGACGCTTTCCGGCTTAATGGCGCGAGTCGTCTGGAAAATTGTTTTGTAAACATCACTCATCGCATTCACGGAATCTTGCGGTGATTTATGGTGATGCGCCGGGTTGTAGCAAGCGGGAACGGAATAAATGTTGTCCAGTTTGCTGCCATCAAATCCCCAGTCGCGGATGAACTTCTCAATCAGCTTCTTGTAATAGCTCCGCACTTCCGGAACTGCGGGACAGAGCGCGGCCAGGTCTCGGGTAATCCGTCCATGCTTTCCGTCCTTGTCCAGAATGAGCCAATCAGGATGCTCTTGAACCACTTTCGAGACGATGTACTTATGCGATTCCCACTTCCCCTGACCGTCTTCCACGCCCAACGGCAGCCACCATAGCTGGACGAGTTCACCCTCTTTGTGAAAATCGTCGACCATTTTCTTGATGGAATTGCCGGGAAACGTATCACCGCGCGGATTCCAATCGCCGTAGTTGTCGAACCATCTATCGTCAAGAGTCGCCCACTTGATGTTGAACTCTTTCAACTTTGGTATGGTGCCGGTCATTTGAGCGGGCGTGACATTAAATTCGTATCCCCATCCACACCAACTGACGTTGTAGGCCTCGCTCGAGGGCTTCGGAAGATTCCAACCTTCTTTTGCCAGCACACTCGACCAGAGTCGGAGGGGCTCGTAATAATCTCCCGAGTACACCGCCAAAAAGCTGCGCGGTGTGGAATAAATTTCGCCCGGCTTCAAAGTGGTGTTGGCAGGAATCGTCATTGACGCTGCGATTCTGCCATCGTTCTCCGTCTTCACCGGAATCGAGACCGCCAGTGGTAGGGTTTCCACGTGGCCAATGGCTTCTCCCACAGAACCGGTCCAAAACGCTACTACCGGTATGCCTCCGCCATAACCTCCCTTGATCATTTCGCCCATGACGTTGGGCTGGGAGAATCCACGGCTCAGTTTGATGACATCATCTTTGCCCCACTCGTAGCTGGAGCCGTGAAAGGACCACATCTCGTCAGGCTGGACCTTCGCGGCTGGTCGGGAGTTGCCCAAGGCGGCGTTCAGCCGTCTCGACTGCGCCACAGCCTGATCGATCTTGACCTCAGATTGTCCCGTGTTGCGATATTCCATCGCAGCTAAAACAATATTAGGAAAATCATCGTAAGCTTCAATCGTGAGGGTCTGTTGGATTCCGCCTTCCGAGGCGTTGTCGGTAGGTTGAGCCTGGATTTCAACGTGCTTGCCTCGTCCCAGCTTGCCTTCCGACTCGCGCACTTTGGCTTGAGCGAAGTCAAGCTTGAACTGGATGGCTTTGCCCGCCGCGACTAGATAATCGCTGCTGGTGTGCGCGTCGGGCTCGTCCAGAGTCAGTTTCTTTCCGTCTTTGAGCAGGAAACCTTGCACGTAACCTGAGGGCAGGACATGAAATTCAGCCGTCGAAGTCTGCACTACGAGCGGCCCGCTGTCGTTGACAGTTACCTTGATCTCCGAAGGACGAGAAGGCGTTGAAGGTGATCGCGCTTCGTGCCGCGAGCAAGCCGCGGTCAAAAGAAGCACTGACATCAGGACCAAGCGGCCGAAGAAATTCGATCGGATCGACATTACTTCGCTGGCTCCTTGACCGCAGACAATCCCTTGAATTGCCGGAACATCCGTTCCGCATTCAAGTGATAGATCTTCTCAAGCACTGGATCTGGAAGATTCAATCCGTAGATTTCCCAGCGGCCCTGTCCGGGAGAACCCCAGTAGTCGAAATATTCGTTGGCGGTTTCGAGCCAGCGGAAATGGTTGCGATACATCGCTTCTTCCATACCGTTGTCAGTCCCAAACATGACGCGGTCCTGGTACTTTAGAAAAAGCTCACGGGTACGTCGGGGTTGGCGTCCCAGCTCAGCTTCACGCGCGCCGAATTCGACCATCACGTTGGGATACGTATCGAGCATGCCAGCCACCCAATCAAGGTTTTCCGGCCACCCCATGTGAAGAGACACAAAAGTAGTGTGAGGATGACGGGCGAAGACGCGATTACGCGCCTCGAGCAACTCCTCCATAGACGGAAACTGCGGGCCGTAGAAGCTCCAGTCTGGATGTTCGATTAATTCTTCGTAACGTTCGTTTGTAGCGTCAATGGGATGAAAAAAAGCTTCCGGATCGGCGGTGTGAATCGACACCGGAATCCCCAGCCGCCCACATTCTTCCCAAACAGGATCGAGGCGAGCGTCGTCCACGGCGATAAACTTGCCAGACTTGTCACGCACCCCGAGTCCAAGATCTTTCAGAAGTTTCAGACCACGCGCACCGCGGGCCACCGCATCGTGGAGTTGCTGCACCATCTCTGAACTAAAGTTGGGGTCGTCGATCTTGCTCCAGTCAATTTGTGTGAAGACGATGAAGCGTCCGGGATAAGGCTTTACCATCTCATCGATGACTTTCTGCAGCTTGTTTCCCCACATGCCGGTCAGAATAACCACTGTCTTCACGTTGGTCTTATCCATGACTTCCACTACGCGTTGTGGAGGCATGTGATCCTCTATGCCCTGCGCGTCGTTGACGTGGTTGTGCACGTCGATCACGTAGTACTTCGCCCGGTCCACGCTGTGACTAGTGGTGTGCAGCATGGACTTTGGTTTGAAGTCTTTGAGCAGTAAAGTCTTTTTCTGTTCAGCACCAGCAGCAGATTTATAGCCGATTTGCTCCTGCGTCGGGGCTGCGACGGGCGCCTCCGGTTTGGTCGTCTGAGCCGCCGTCCCGGATGCCAGCAGACATAGGACGATGAATTGTGATAACCCGGCAAGCTTTCGTTTTCTTTCCATTTCCACCACTTTCTGAAGACGCCTCGGAATCGCTACTCACAACTCCCCAGAGTGCCGCCTCCGATGTCTTCCAAGTCCCAAAGTATTGCCAGAACAGCTGTTTTAGCGGATAAAGTCGGTTCGCCGAGCAGTGCGTTTACCCGCTGGCCTCGCTTGCCCTATACCGGCAACGACGACGTTAACCAAGCAGTTACCAGCCAACCGTTGCTTGACAACGCTATCATATCGAAAGTAAAAGTAAGAATTCGAAGTATACCCGAAACCTGGCATTTTACTGCAAGGGCATTTTAACGGAGGCCCCATGCGTACACGTATTTTCTTTTTCGCAGCCGCGACAAGCCTGGTGCTCCTGATCCTTCTCGCTGGCGGCGCTCTTGGCCAGGGAACATACCAGGCGCAGATTCGGGGAGTGGTTTCGGACCCGACCGGCGCTGTTGTAGGCAATGCGACCGTGACCATCACCGAGAACGGCACTAATCTCTCTACGACTGCAAAAACCGGGTCCGATGGTTACTACATTTTGCGCGGACTTCGGCCCTCCGCCTACAGTCTGAAAGTGGAAACCCCCGGCTTTCAGACTTTGCAAAAGCAGAATGTCGTTCTCGCGGTCGACCAGCAGACTACCCTCGATTTCTCCCTCAAGCCAGCGGGGATGAGCACGCAGATCCAAGTCGAAGCCGCCGCACCCTTGCTCGACACCGAGAGCGCATCACTGGGCACCGACGTCACTAATGAATACGTCAAACAGATTCCGTTGCTCGACCGCAACTTCTTCGGACTGATGTTTCTGAGCGCGGGTGTAACAGAAGTGACGGGCGCAGGCACGGCAGATAACTATCCTACGGGTACCAATTTTGTCTCCAACGGGCAGCGCAATGCGACCGCGGAGGTGCGGATTGATGGCGCACTCGTGAGCGCTCCAGAGCAGGGAGAAGGCGCGACCAGCAACGTGTATTACGAGCCATCAGTTGAGATCGTGCAGGAGTTCAAGGTGCAGAACAACAGCTATTCCGCCGAATTCGGCAGCAACGGCGGAACGGTAGTCAACATGGTGCTGAAGAGCGGCACTAACAACTTCCATGGCAGCGGCTGGTGGTTTGGACAACGCGGATGGTTGGATGCCAACGAATTCTTCACCAAGCAGGCCGGGCAACCCAGACCTGGGCACACCCGCGATCAGTATGGCATCTCGCTGGGCGGCCCCATCATCAAGAACAAGACATTCTTTTTTGTCGACATAGAACGCATCAATGCCAAAGCGCCCCAACCCATCACCGCAACCGTGCCCACCGCGTTGGAGCGGTTGGGAGACTTTTCGCAGACCAACATCCTTGACCAGGACGGCAACGTGGTTCCTAACCTGGTTTTCAATCCTTATCAGCTAAGTGGAGGCGTACGCGCGGATTTCAGCACGCCAAACGTCATCGATCAGCAGTTCATTGATCCCATCGGGCAGAAGATTATTAACCTGTATCCGTTAGCCAATGTTCCCGGAGATCCCGGCACAGGTACGAACAATTTTCGCAGCGTGGTGACCAACGCAACCCGATCGTTGCAGTTCGATATTAAGGTGGATCACCAGCTCGCCCCGCAGCACCGCGTCTCCGCTCGCTATAGCCGGTCGCACGCGACGAATAACGTCCCAACTGTTTTTGGGAACGACGATACCGGAGACGGTGTAGTTTTTCTCACTAACGTACAGAACACGGCGCTGGACTGGAATTGGACTGTAAGCCCCACGGTCTTGCTGACCAGCCGCTTGGGTGTAGATCGGGCTTTCGCGCCGGGACACGCCAACAATTTTCCCGATCCGGTGAAGTTTGGCTTCCCCTCGGTGCTGGACCAGGCGAACGGAATCGTGCGTATGCCAGCCTTTCTGATGGACTCGCCATGGACGTCCTTGTTTTCCCAGTGCTGCCCGGACACCGACTTTGCGCATACGCTCTACGGCTATTCTTCCATGCTGTCCTGGGTGAAAGGACGCCATAGTATGAAGTTCGGCGGCGAACAGCGCCTGTTCTTTAACAACTTTCGGCAGCCGCCCTATCCCACCGGCTACTTTCATTTCGCGCAAGACATCACCGAACAGATTCCCTTTAACTTCGACATCACCCAAGGCAACTCCTTCGCCGACCTGCTTCTCGGCTTTGGCGATTACGGTGGGATTTCCGTCTACCCCGCCGTCGCCAACAAGTCGAAAGAGACCTCGTTCTATTTCCAGGACGACTGGAAGATTACTCCGCGGCTCGCAGTCAATCTCGGGCTGCGATACGAATGGAGCACTCCCTATAGTGAGCGGTTCAACCGGGTCCAGTTTAGTGACTTCAATGCCGACAGCGGAATCCACGTCGACGGACTGCCCCTGGTTCCCGGCACACTGAAGGGCCTCACAAAATTTGCGGGCAGCAACGAACGCCACGTGCCTATTGACCGCAACAATTGGGCGCCGCGCTTGGGATTTGCTTACCAGCTCACTCCCAACACAGTCGTTCGCGCCGGAGCGGGCGTGTATTACGGGATGAGCGTTGCAACCAACTTCCAATACGCCGGTACAGCTTTCCGCAAGGACGGGAACATTTACTTCAGCAAAGACGGAACGCAGACCAAGTTCGCCTCGCTGGCCAATCCTTTTCCCTCAGGTTTGCCCGCACCTCAAGGCACCCGCTACGGAGCGCAGGCGATGTGGGGCTTTCCCAACCAGAACGATTTGGGGACGACCGAAGCTCGAAATGCCGAAATTTATCAGTGGAATTTCGGGGTACAACGCTTGTTGCCATGGCAGACTACAGTTTCCCTCGATTACTCTGCCAATCGCAGCACTCACTTGCCTTGGGGCGGATACTCCAGTACTCGCAACCGGAACTTCATTCCCTCGTCGGTGCGGCGGCAGTTCACAACCGCCGATCTCGATGGAGTGGTGAGTAATCCTTTTCAGTGCTTATTTACCACCGTCGCTTCTCCGGCTTCATACTGCCCCGCGAGTCCAATCTTCAACGAGCCCGACTCGCTTTACAACGACGATGTCATCGCCTTGCAGAATGTGCTGCGGCCTTTTCCGCAGTTTCCCGGTCCGTTTGAAGGCCTGCCGCTTCTGGGAGCGCAATCGTTCTACAACTCCCTGCAGTTCCGCTTTCAGAAGCGGGCGAGCCACTACTTTTCCTTTGAAGGCAACTACACGTTTTCAAAGTTGACCGACGACTCGTCAACCGGCGCGAACGCCTTCGTTGGAAATCTGAATACCGGAAATCCACAAGAACTAGACAACCTGAAGGCTGAGCACTCGATCAGCGCTAATGACACCACGCATCGGCTTGCCGCTGCCATTCTCTTTGACGTTCCGGTCGGGCGAGGACGCTGGATTGGAAAGGGCATGAATCGCGTTTTGGATGCGGTGGTCGGAGGTTGGAGCATCGCCGACAGTTTGACCTATCAGTCGGGACAGCCGATTGCCATTGGCATGTCCGCACCAGCGATTACAGATGGCAACCAGCGGCCGGACGTTGTGTGCGCGAATCCGGGGAGTGGAGTGGGCCCACACAGGTCCGCCCTGACCGGCGCCAGCATGTCAACCTGAGTTGTTTCGCGGATCCTGGCGATCAGCAGCCCGGCAATGCGCCTCGCTACTGCTCCAATCTGCGCACCGATGGCATTCAGAATATTGATGTTGCTTTCTCCAAAACGTTCCTGGTGCGAGAGGGCATGAAGCTGGAGGTCCGAGGCGAGTTCTTCAATGCCTTCAACACGCCACGATTCGCCTATCCCGATACTCTTTTCGGCGACTCCACGTTCGGCGTGGTTTCCTCCACTTTGGGCAATCCACGACATGGACAGTTAGGTGTGCGCCTTGAGTTCTGACTTTCCGGATTTAAAAAGGATATGTGGGACGGTGAAGAGGGCGTTCAGATCGTAAAAAAAGGAAGACCCCTATCTTTCAAGGACAGGGGTCAGGCAAGCACCATTTCTTATTCTGCAACCCGTGTGGACTGAAAGGCAACCGCCTTCCACTTTCCATCCTGTTTCACGTACACCCGCGTGAATCGATATTGGCCCGCAGCGTCTTGGCCGTAAGCCTGCCCTTTCTGAGTAGAACGACCAGTGACAACTGCCGTATCTCCATAAACCCGCGCTTTCAGATCATCGAGGTCATAAGCCTGCAACTTGATCTCGCCAGATTTGAAATCCGCCAATATCTGCGCCTTCGTCCTAAGAGCTCCGCGAGGACTGATGAAGGTGTAGTCGTCGGCAGTGTTCTGGTCGATAAAAGCCGTATCGCCCTTAACCGTTGCCTGTGCGCGATCCTGCTCCAGCTTGGTTAACTCTTGTTCGATCTGTCCCTTGGGAGCGGACTTGTCGGCCGCCATCTGAGCCAGGGTGAATGACGACGTGGCCATTGTCAGTACAACCAACAGAACGATGTGTTTCATGGTTGTCACTCTTTCGGAGCGCGATGTTACCAGAAGTGCCGGCTTAGAACCAAAGTGGTTATACATTCGTAATCTGTCGGCCTGTGCAGCGACTCTCTATCCTCAGAAGAGACCTTATGGACGGTAGCTTGACCTTGGGGCGAGATTTGAACACCTCATTGGGAACCACCGAACGATGCAAGATCCTTAGGTCACATAGAGAGAAACCCATTGAAGTTGGGCCACGCCATTATCGCAATGCTTCTGCAGGGACTGGCTGGAACGGCACCCGCGCAGCACTTGCCATTCGCCGAACAATACAGAACTGAATACAGCAAGTTGACCCAAGCCAGTTCGCTCGCCGGCAATTGCCTTACCCCGATCGAACCAGAAAATCGCCGGCCAGTGCCGCCGCCCCGTCTCACCATTGGCAAAGCTACCTACTTCGTCGAACTGGTAAAAGAAGTTCCGGCCTCGGGAGAATTTGCCAGGTTTTCCGGCAGAACTTGCGACAAGCAAGCTCAAAAGTTGGGAGTCTGCGACGTCAAAGGCCGCATTTATATTGAAGCCGGCCATTCCCTGAAACAGCAACAAACCACTCTCTTGCATGAGCTGCAACACGCCATCCTTGGAACTGAGAAGAGCGATCGGACTACGACCTACCACGAATTCATCTACGAACTCTCACCGAAATTACTTCAGGTGCTTCGACAGAATCCCGATTTGTATTCCTATCTGACGGCTTCGGAGTAGAAGTAAGAGAAATTCTCGCCAAGGTTAGGATATCCGGCCTTCGCGTTAGAACGAAAGCCGGATCAGGCTTAAGCAGCAGCTTCCTTACTTTTCCCGAAGAACGCAAGCAGGTCGGCATTGATCTGGTCCGCATTGGTTGTGGGCATCCCGTGCGGGAAACCTGGATACACCTTTAACGTTGCATTCTTTACTATCTTGGAAGACATCAGAGCCGCTGCCCCAATCGGCACGATCTGATCGTCGTCGCCGTGAAGGATAAGGGTTGGCACATCGAACTTCTTGAGGTCTTCAGTGAAATCCGTCTCGGAGAAAGCCTTTATGCAGTCGTAGTGAGGCTTCACCCCTCCCAACATGCCCTGCAACCACCAGCGCTCTCGGATGCCTTCCGAAATCTTCGCGCCTGGCCGATTGTAGCCGTAGAACGGGAGCGTAATGTCCTTGTAAAACTCCGCCCGATTTGCCAAGAGCTGAGCGCGGAGCCCGTCGAAGACCGAGATGGGCAGGCCACCAGGATTCTTTTCCGTCTTCAACATTAACGGTGGCACCGCGCTGATGAGCACGGCCATGGCAACACGTTTTGTGCCGTGCCGCCCAATGTAACGGGCAACTTCCCCACCGCCGGTGGAGTGGCCCACGTGGATTGCGGTCTTCAGATCAAGCTTTTCAGTGAGGGCCGCGAGATCGTCGGCGTAAGTATTCATCTCGTTACCATCCCACGTCTGGGTCGAGCGGCCGTGGCCTCGCCGGTCATGCGCGATGACTCGATAGCCACGCGCGCCGAAGAACATCATTTGTGCGTCCCAGTCGTCGGCAGTCAGGGGCCAACCGTGGCTGAACACGACTGGCTGTCCCTTTCCCCAGTCCTTGTAGAAAAGCTGCGTGCCGTCTTTGGTGCTGATCGTTGGCATGATTTGACTCCTTGATTGTAATTTCTCTTCACAGAGGTTGTAGCTTCGCTCGCAAACCAGAGGGACCCGGGCCCTTCAAACGGGTGTATGCAGGGTAAACCAGTTACTGCTGATTTGCACTCTCAACATCATCGCCGTCTTCGGGCCGACGCTTAGGCCTTGGCGGACACACCGGAGAAAGAATCTTCTCAGGGTCCTGGTGAATCTCGTATTAGAGTAGCGAGGAGAATTGAGATGTTTCTGACTTTGACTGTCATTTTCGTGGTGGTGTCATGCACGTTGCTCGTAACTCGGATCAACCGTAAAAAAGACCGGGATGAATTACAGCTGCACAGCATCACGCCAGAAGCCCTTCACACATTGATGGCCTCAAATCCAGGGACACTTCTCTTCGACGTCCGCCAGCCGCTCGACCTGCTAGGACACTCCGCGATCATCCCCGGTGCAAAGTGGATTCCGCCACAGGAACTGCTTAAGAATCCATCGCTCATCCCGCAAGAGAAGGACGCGGTGGTTTACTGTACCTGCCCCGGAGATAAAACCAGCCGAGCTGTACTACATCAAGCTCAAGCCATGCACTTTTCACGAATCAAATTCCTGAAGGGTGGATTGGCAGGCTGGAAGGCGAAGGGCTATCCTGTCGAGCCGTACAACGAACCCTTTCATCTCGACAGTGCAACCTAGCTCCTTGGGTAGACTTCCTTTCCCAACAACAGAATTACGCGACCGAATGCAATTCTCTGTATCTAACCAAGTCGTGCGGACAATCCAGAAGTCTGTAATCATGTCTTTACCCAACAACCGAGATTAAGCATGGCCAAACCAATTTTGTTAAGCGTGGATGACGACTCTGATGTTTTGCGGGCGATTGAGCGCGACCTTCGTTCGAACTACGGGGCCGAATACCGGGTGATCGGAAGCGATTCTCCCGAGGGCGCACTCGACTTGTTAAAAAAGTTGAAGGTGCGCAACGACAGTGTGGCCTTGCTGCTTGCCGACCAGCGCATGCCGCGTATGGACGGGGTGGAATTCCTCCAAGAGGCAAAGGCAATCTTCCCCGGTGCGAAGCGGGCACTGCTCACCGCGTACGCGGACACGAATGCCGCGATCAGCGCCATCAATGACGCCGGCATCAACTACTTTTTCTTGAAACCGTGGGATCCTCCGTCGGAGCACCTGTATCCGCAATTAGATGATTTGCTCGATGACTGGCAAGCTTCCTACCATCCTACGAGCTGCGGGACTTCCTGGCGCGCAACCGTGTCCCGTATCAGTGGATTGACGTCGAGGGTTCCGCCAATGATCCGGAAACCAAACGCCTCCTGGAGGCACTGGGCCCGGAGGCTGGCAATCTCCCCGTGGTGCTGTTTCCCGACGGGACGAAGCTTCTTGAGAGTGTACCCGCCGACGTCGCGCAAAAGGTCGGACTGCGGACACGCGCCCAAACCAGTTTCTATGATTTGGCGATTGTCGGCGGAGGGCCGGCCGGGTTGGCCGCTGCCGTCTATGGCGCCTCGGAAGGTTTGCATACAGTAATGGTTGAGCGGGAAGCACCCGGCGGTCAGGCCGGAATGAGCGCCCGCATTGAGAACTATCTTGGATTTCCCACCGGCCTCAGTGGCGGCGATCTGGCCCGGCGTGCCGTGTTCCAAGCCCAGCGTTTCGGAGTGGAAATCCTGGCGCCGCAGGAAGCTGTTGGCGTCAGAACAGAAGGTTCTTACCGGATCATCAAGCTGGTGGATGGGAACGAGATCTCTTGCCACGCGCTGATGATCGCGACTGGGGTGCAGTGGCGTCGACTCGAAGCTCCTGGAATAGACAGGTTGCAGGGCGCGGGGATCTATTATGGTGGCGGCGCTACTGAAGCATTGTCCTGCCAGGGCGAAATCGTCTATGTCGTGGGCGGCGCAAACTCCGCGGGTCAAGCGGCAATGAACTTCGCCAAGTACGCAGAGCGCGTGGTTATTCTGGTCCGCGGCGACTCGCTTTCCAGCACCATGTCGCAATACTTGATCGAACAGGTTCAACAGACACCTAACATTCAGCTGTGGACCCACGCCAGCGTAGCTGAGGTGCATGGCGAAACCCACTTGGACGAGATTTCGGTGCTTTGTTCCGATACCAACAAGACTGAGCGTGTGCCGGCCAGTGCGATGTTTATCTTTATTGGGGCATTACCGCGGACGGATTGGCTGGCGAGTGTCGTCGAGCGGGACGAGCGCGGTTTCCTGTTGACCGGTCCTGATCTTATACGTGACGGGCAACGCCCCAAGGGGTGGGCGGTCGATCGGGATCCGTTCTTGCTCGAGACCAATGTTCCCGGCATTTTTGCCGTGGGCGATGTCCGCCACGGTTCCATAAAGCGGGTAGCTTCCGGAGTCGGTGAAGGATCGGTGGCGGTGCAGTTCATCCATCAGTACTTAAGCAAGGTCTAAATGATCGACAAATCGGAATTACTTCGCGTTCCAGCGTTCACCGATCTGCCTGAGGAGCAGATCGCCTGGTTTCTTTCTCAGTCGCAAGAGACGCACGTCAAGGCCGGCGAAACCTATGTCCGTCAGGGCGATCCGGCGGACTGGATGTTTGTGATTCTCGAAGGCCAATTTCAGTGGCGCGGCGAATTCGGTGGCGAGACTGTTGTACTTTCAGCCAAGGTGGGCGACGTGACCGGTGTATTGCCGTTCTCCAGGATGAAGCAGTTCACTGTAACCGGTCGAGCTATCACAGACGGCCGAGTTCTGAAATTTCCCGCTGCGCTATTTCCCGAACTCGTGCAGAAGATGCCAGAGTTGACCACTCGCCTGGTAGGTCTGATGTCCGACCGGATCCGTGAAGCTACTCGTATCGAACAACAGCGAGATCGGCTGGCTTCTCTGGGAAAACTTTCGGCAGGACTCGCGCATGAACTCAACAACCCAGCTTCCGCCGCAAAACGTGCCACCAGTCAATTGCGCGAGATTTTGATAAAAATCAAGAGCGCGAGTCTCGAACTGGGAAGACGTGATCTCACCTCCGCCCAGAAATTAGAAATCGAAAAACTGGAAGCTTCATTCACGCAAAAGGACGTCATTCCGGCCGATGCTCTGACCATCAGCGACTTGGAGGATCAGATTGACTCGCTATTGCGCAGTCACGGGCAGAACGACCTATGGCAGCTGGCAGCTGACCTCGCGCGAAGGAATATCAAGCCAGAGGTGCTGGAATCGCTGTTCGCAAACCTCGATGCAGATACCGCCCGAGCCGCTCTGGTCAGGATCGCCGCTTCCGTCGAGGTCGCGAGTCTTTTGCATGAAATTGAGAGCAGCACATCGCTGATCTCGGACTTGGTCCTTGCCATCAAGGAATACACCCACATGGACCAGGCCCCGGTGCAAAATGTGGACATCGTGAAGAGCCTGGAAACCACCCTTACCATCTTGAATCACAAACTGAAACAAGGAGTGGTGGTGCAGCGCGATTACCAGAAGGTCCCCTTTCTCGTGGACTCATTTGGCAGCGAACTGAATCAGGTCTGGACCAACCTCATCGATAACGCTATCGACGCCATGCACGGAAAAGGCGAGCTTCGAGTCCGAACTTATCGCGACGATACCTGTGTTGTAGTTGAGATCGGCGATAACGGCCCAGGGATTTCACCTGAGGTGAAACCGCACATCTTTGAACCCTTCTTCACCACCAAGGGAGTTGGACAAGGGACGGGACTCGGTCTGGACACTGCGCAACGCATTGTGAAGAAGCATCGGGGAAATATTCAGGTCACTTCCAAACCCGGTGATACCCGTTTTCAAGTTTGGCTCCCGTTATCAGAAACATCCGCTACCGGATGAACACCCGCCGGAGCCAACATTCTTTGGCAATCGCCCAGTCTTCGTATCTTGAATCAGCAGAACGCGAACCGTCCGAATTCAGCGTAGCAATATCTCCGCCAGGAAGACGTTGCGCAGCGCGAATTGAAAGGCCCGCGGTCCGCCCGACCCAAAGAAGCCGCCAGCCGTGCGCAAAGGCTTGTTAAATTCCGGCGACGTGATGTCGTTCAGAAAACCCGAGTAATTGTTGTTGTTAAATCCCCGAATGTTGGCGATGTTGAACAGATTGAAGACTTCACCGATGAATTGAAACTTCTGCTCACCAAAGAGGGTCCAGCTCTTGGTGACCCGCAGATCGAGCGAGTTGAAGTCGTCCCCAAAGTGCAGGTTGGGATCGACGTGCCCAAGTATCGGGCCTGCGTGGCAAGGAATCTGGTTGACGCCGCTGCAAACTGGCAGCGCGTTCCAGACATCGATGGCATTGTTCAGCTCGGCGCCATTCGAAATCTCGCGACCCAGGGCATTGCGTTTCAGAATCGGGAGCCGGGCATTGAGAGCGGGAACAGACGAATCCATAGGTACGTGGGAACTAAACGTCCAGATGGGTGAGATCGCAAGGTTCCACGGAAGTTCGACAACACCGTAAAGAACCAGGCGATGACGCTCGTCGGTCGGCGAGTAGCCCTTCTCGAGTTCCAGGTTATTGCTGCGGAATATCAGGTTGACGGCGTCTTCCGCCCCGTTAAACGGAATCTGATCGTCATTGGAATAATTGAACGTCTTGGAAAGCGTGTAGTTGACGTTGAAACCCCACCGCAAATTACGCCACCCGGTGGGTCGCTTTTGCAAGCTGACGAGCAGCGCATCGTACCAGCTTCTGGCGACAGATTGGATCTCCGTCACCACGTCAGAACGTCCGGTTAGCGGATCTGTGACTGTGCAGGGATCAAAACCATTGGTGCAGGTAACGTCAGGCGAGCTGCTGGTGGTACTGCGCAACAATCGGCCAAGGATGAATCGCTGTCCGAAATTGTGGATTCCATCGGCGGACACAACCCAGTTCTGTCCGACCTGTTGTTGCAGGCCAAGCGTGAATTGCTGAACGTAGGGATGTTTGGCTTTGTTATCAATGTGGTTGATCCCAATCCCGAAAACTGAGCCCCCACCCGTGAACGGAGACGTCAGGGTCGGCGTAGTGGGCGAACCAGGTGTCCCATCAAAGACCGGCTGAAAGGATCCAGGAACAGGCGTGGCCGAACAGTCGGCAGCCGGTCCACCGGGATTGAAGAGGTTATGGCACGTCGAGCCGCCAAAAGCGGCTAACGGCAAGATGCGGCCGTTCAGCAGAGCCTCCAGCCCACCGCGAATCACAGTCTCTCCGTGCTTGAGTGGGTCCCAGGCAAAGCCTAAACGCGGCCCGAACTGCTTCAGGTCCTTTCCTTCGTGCGTCCCCAGAACATTCTCAATGAACTCGCACGTATTATCTGGATCCGTCAGTGTGGGACATTTATGCAAATTGCTGGCATCGCCGAGGACGTCATCCACTTCCCAGCGCAAGCCGAGATTCAAGGTGAGGTTTGATTTCGCTTTCCAGTCGTCCTGAATAAACGCCCCAAAATAGCTATTTGGGTAGAACGGTACAACTGGTGGACGCGTGGGAGCGGCGCTCTGCAAGGCAAGCGCGATGGGAATGTCGAGATCGTTCACGCTGCCGTCTTGATTGCGGTCACATAGCGCGGCCGAAACGCTGCCATGGCGGCACACGTCGCCAGCGAAGTCCTCAGTCGTAAAGATGCTGCCGCTGCCATAAAGATCGAACAGGGCATAGGTATCCAGGTGCTGCCATTCGCCTCCGAACCTCAAGGTGTGGCTTCCCATTACCCAACTGAGGGTGTCACGGATCTGGTACCGTTTGAACTTGGTGCTCTGCGGGATACGGAAGTTGGCGCCGTCCTGTAAGCTGGGGAAACGGATTTCATTTCCAGCCGCCAGCCCCAGCGGATTCGTCACGGGGTTGTCGGGGCTGAACGCGGGAATGGAATTGAGGAACCAATCACCGTGAAAAATCAGGCTGTTCACCACCTGCGGCGATATGACCCGGGTCCAATCGACCAGCGGCGAGTTGAAACGATTCAGCGAGGACTGCCGATTGGCCGCGGTACCCTGCGGCTTCCGCAAGCTGCCATTGTCTATATCCAGCGAGCGATTAAATATGTAACGCACTGCAAGGCTGTCCTGAGTTGTGGGCTTGAAATCAACCCGGCCAGTGAGCAGGTAGTCATGCACGAACGCAGGCGCAGAGCTGCCGATAATAGAGTCGGCCGCGAAGTTGCGCTCGCCCACCGAAACCGCATGGCCCTGGTTGCGGTATTCGGTAGAAACAAACCACCAGGCTCGGTCTCGTTTAATGGGGCCGCCGACAGAACCGCCGAATTGCTCGCGTGCAAAGTGCGGCGCCGGCTGAGTCTTGTCGAAGGTTGCCGGCAGACCCTGCAGCGCTTTGTGCCGGAAGAAGATGAAACCGGAACCGTGATAGTCGTTGGCACCGGACTTGGTGACAATGTTGATGATGCTGGACCCGGAACGGCCAACTTCAGCCGTGAATCTGTTGGTCGCGATCTGGAACTCGCGCACACTGTCCTCTGGCAGATTCGACAGCGTGCCGCCCACTACCTCATCGTTGTTATCGCCGCCATCGATGGTGATGTTGCCGCCACGACCGAAGGCGCCGGCCGAGGAAACCTCCAATGTATTGGTTTTGGTCGGATCGAAGTTGGTTGCTGGCCGATTCCCCGGTAGGAGAAATGCCAATTCCAGAAAGTTGCGCCCATTCAAAGGGATGTTTTCGATCGTGCCGGCGGTCACTATGCCTTGGACCTCGGATTGGGTCCGTTGCACCATGGCCTCTTCGGCCTGCACGGTCACCATTTGCCCGACTTTACCAACGGCAAGCTTCACGTCAACAGTCGAAGCACGGCCGACCTCCAGCCGGATATCTTTTAGTTCCGCCGGTGCGAACGTAGGGCTCTCCACCTTAAGTGTGTAATCACCGGGTGGAACATTGGCGAAAGTGTAAAACCCGCGATCGCTCGAGGTGGTTTCCCGGCTCTCGCCCGTCGCCTGGCTCAGTAGGATAACTTTGGCATTAGCTATCGCGGCGCCTTGTGGATCGGTAACAGTGCCGTTGAGAGTCGAAACCGGGAGCTGCGCAAATAGTGCCGAAGAGAGAACTGCAACCAGACTCAGATGCAGTAGCCAACGCATGGTGTTCTCCTTGCAGGGGAATCAAGACCCAACGCATTTAGCTGTTCTGGACGGAGCATAATGCTCCTAACCAATCATGATCGTCAAGCTTGTCTTTACTCAGGTCAGCTTTTTTCACTACCAAAGGAGTTGGAGAAGGGATTAGGCCGTGGACACTGTCCCAGCGAATTGTGAAGAATCAGCGGGGAAATATTCAGGTTACGTCTAAACCCGGTGACACCCGTTTTCAAGTTTGGCTCCCGTTATCAGAAACATCCGCTACCGGGAAGACGCCCGCATAAGCGCTAACTTTTGAATTACTTCCGGTTCGGTTCATCATCCAGAAATTCCGGGGGCGGCCGCGAGATACCATCGGCGTCCCGTCCCTCGCAAGAGCCGCGGTCCAGGATCCGCTCAGTCGGCCAAGCCGACCCGGCGCAGGAGATCTTGGAAACGCGGGTCGCCGCGCAGGAAATCGTAGCCGGGATTTACCTTCAA
>MNGW01000132.1:0-2409 GCA_001918935.1 Acidobacteriales bacterium 13_1_40CM_3_55_5
GGACCAAAAGCGCCGATGATATCCTCAACAGCATTGGCCGCTTCGCCTCCCGCACTCTGGCTGAGCATGGTGCAAACAATATATAAGAAATCAATGACTCAGGAGACTAGTTCCAGGCCAGCGAATTGATCCAAGATCCATCGCAAACCGTTGAAGGCCGAGTGTCAGTGGCAACAGAACTTCGCATACTCTCTCCCTGGTTTCGGTTACTCATACCCTCGGTCGCAGATCTCATCTTCATCGTTCTCCTCATTGCTCTGACAGGCGGAGGGCTGGCGGGTCGTCTGCTGAAAGATGCCGGGACTGGCTGGCATATTCGCAACGGACAACAAATCCTACTCACCCACTCGATCACTCGCACCGATACATTTTCATACACCATGCAGGGCCAGACTTGGTATGCCTGGGAATGGTTATACGACGTGCTCATTGCCGCGATCTACCAGTGGCTCGGATTGAATGGTGTCGTATTTTTTACCGCGGTTGTGATCGCTGCCACATTCGCACTTGTGCTTCGCCTCGCTCTGCATCGCGGAAGCAGTCTGCCTGTAGCCGTGATCCTGCTAATGTTGGCGGTGGGCGCTTCGATTATTCATTTTTTTGCGCGGCCCCACGTGTTGAGTTGGCTTTTGACAGTAATTTGGTTTCAGTTGCTCGATAGTTCAGAAACTACTTTGGAAACTGCTGCTCACGTCAAGCAGGACCGCCGCTTGCTCTGGTTGCCGGTGATCATGCTGCTGTGGACAAATCTTCACGGTGGATTTCTGCTCGGCATCGCACTGTGTGGACTCTACCTGATCGCAGGATTGATCCGATACTTCTCAGATAGAAAAGATCGGCAGACGATCGGGCGATGGCTGAAACGTCTGGCGGTCGCGACCCTGTTTTCACTTTTCGCCACGCTGGTTAACCCTTACGGTTACAAACTTCATGTCCACATTTATTTATATCTTTCCAACCGTTTCTTAATGAATCACATTGACGAGTTTCTTTCCCCCAACTTTCATGGCGTAGCGCAACAGTGTTTCGCCGCGCTGTTGCTAATTACGGTGGCAGCGGTGGCGACAAAGCGGCAAAAATTGAGCCTCTCGCATTTGCTGGTAATAATTTTCGCGGCTTATAGCGGCTTGTACGCGTCGCGCAATCTGCCGGTCTCGTCCATACTTCTGACGCTGATTGTCGCTCCAATACTTTCAGCATCAATTTCAGACGTCGGCGCTTCACAAAAGATGAGCCTCCGGTTGCGAAGATTGATTTCAAGTAGCAATGCATTTGCCTCTCGCATGACCGAAATGGAGTTGCGATTTCGGGGACATCTTTGGCCAGCGTTGGCATTGATCCTCGGGCTCGTGGTTTGCATACAACATGGAAGGTTGGGTGCGCGGCAGGTCATGGACGCGCACTTCGACGCCAAACGCTTTCCGGTACAGGCTGCCGAAGTGATTGCCCAGCGAGGCATCGAGGAACCGATCTTCGCTCCCGACTATTGGGGTGGATATTTGATCTACCGTTTTTTCCCCAACGCCAGAGTTTTTGTAGATGATCGCCACGATCTGTACGGCGAACGCTTCTTAAAGGATTACTTGAAGGTAGTCCAAGTACAGCCCGATTGGGAAAAATTTCTGAATGAGAGGAAAGTGGACTGCGTGCTCGCGCCGACAGCAGGTTCGTTAGCCAATATCCTGAAAGAAACGCCAACCTGGAACCTGATTTATGAGGACAGCACTGCGGTGCTTTTTCAGAAGATCAAGTAAATAATTTCAGATCTCAGATTTTAGTTCTCAGATCTCAGACAAGATGTTGAGGGATTGAAATCAACAATCAAAAATCACAAATCGTAAATCGACAATCGTAAGTCGTACTTTCTCTCTACCTCGTGTCGATATTAAATCCCAAAATCGCGTTCACCTCAACCGGCTGATCTCCCCGCAGGACAGGACGGAATTTCCAGTTAGGCAACGACGCCAGAACCTTGCCGGTCATTTCGCGGCCACCGGGTTCGAGTACCTGCGGATTCTTCAACAATCCGGAGCGATCGAGAATACAGGCGATCACCAGCCGCGAGCGCTGCAAGTCGGAGGGAACCTCGGCGCGCATCGGTTCGGGAGCGGTGAGATCGCCGGCGTAAGCGTGCGCCGCAGAAGTAGGATCCGCAAACTGCATGACTGCGGTCCCTAAGCCGGTCTCAATGTAGATGGTGTACACCTTGTCGCCCTTCAGCGCGCCATAGAAGTTGAATGCGCCTCCGGAACGCGAAGTGGCCACCACAGTGATCGCAGATCCATGACTATCAGTGCCGGATGAGTGACTGCCGCCTGCAGATTGGTTTCCGTCGGAACCGAAACCGGGAAGGGTGACAATGTTGCTTCCGCCGCGCACGGAAACTCCCGGAACTACTGGTTTCCCGCT
>MNGW01000132.1:2488-30613 GCA_001918935.1 Acidobacteriales bacterium 13_1_40CM_3_55_5
GATCCATTGCCACGGCCAATGCTTGAGCCGCCACCGGCCCCGCCGAGTCCGGCCTTTTCTCCTCCGGAAGGAGACATTGCCAGAGAGCCAGTTCCGCCACTTCCCGGCACACCAACCTTCGATCCGGGCTGATTGGAAACCACAACGCCTGTGCCCGCGCTGCTGCCCCCGCTCGCCGGAGGCGCCGCTGCTGTTCCAATATCCAGCGCACCGCCGCGTCCCAAACCGCGATTTCCGCTTCCTTGCCCGCCCACCGAACTGGACGCCGAGACCGAGGGGGGAGGTGGCACCACGCTTGTACCTCCGCCCAAGCCGCCGACGGATTGATGCTGCAACGAACCCCCACCTACTTGCACTGGAGGCGCTATCACTGCCGCGTTGCCCAAGCCTCCGATATTGCGATTCTCCGCTGAGGCTTCGCCCATCTGCACCGGCGGTGGCACAACTTGCTTATGCAATTCGCCCGCGCCGAATCCTGGTCCCGCAGCAATCTCGTGAGTCATCTGCGGCGCTGGTGCGACGATGGTCGGTGCCGGCAGCGTAAGCTGCGGATTTGAATTCGAAAATTGCTCCGGAGCCGAGACCGGCGGCGGAATGATCTCCGCAGCATGCGAACCCGGCAGCCGCAGCGAGGCCAATTCGCGGTGAGCGGCGGGCGCAGGCGGAATTACGGCAGCGTCAAGCGTAGGCGAACTCTGCATCTTGTCACGATCAATCTGAGGCGCAGGGGCCACAGCCGCCGGAGACATCGCCAGAAGCCGGGCAGAAGATTTCAATCCTTCGGCGGGGGCGGGACCGGGAATCGCCTTAAAGGCCAAAAGATTGGCCACTGCGGCATCGGAACGCGGAAGGTTCAGCTTGGGGGCGTCGACGACCTTTTCTCGAAGCGAATTTCCACGCGCGACGCGGATAGTTTGGCTGCGATGATGGGCTTCCTGTCCACCTGCATGCCCGGAGCGTCCGGATTGTGCGCCGCCAGCGTCTTCGGCCCGAGGCAGCTCCTCACCCGAAAAATAAATAATCTCGTACTTAGGTAGAACTGGCGGCACGTACGGACGCATTTGAGCCAGCCGGGTGGGCACGATGATTACGGCGACTAAGATTACCGCTTCCAGAACCCAAGAGATCATCATTCCCCGATAAGGGAACAATCCGCTGCGAGCCTCTCCTGCCAGACGTTCTCCCGAACGCCCCATTGCGGGCCGGATCGCGGTGACGAATTCCTGCCATGGCGATGACCATTCCACTAAGAGTTTGGGTGCGTCGTTCACTGCGTGCTTGCCTCCCGCGCCTGTCCCAAAACAATCTCGATCTCATCTCCGAGCGATGTCCCCGTGGAGTACAGCATATTGCGGGGCAACTCGATTACGGACGCGGCTTGCATGCGTACCGGAGCGACTCGCCAGGGTTTCAGATCCTGTTCCAGGTGAACCACAGTCTTCTCCTCATTCAAGTAGAGCACATCGATCGGGAAACGCATGGCAAAGGTGTGAACTCCCCGAGAGGGAACAATCCACAAACCTTGTCCTGCATGAAAGCTGTCGGCTTCGGTGCACATCAGGCCGCGAAGGCGAGACCAGTGGGTTGCGGCGATGGACAACTGGGTGGCGAGATACGCCTGGCGCGTCCGATTAAAAGCATAGCCCACAGATCCCCGTTCTGACATCACAACTCCTTGGTTCGGCCCGCTGACAGTTGCGACTTCATCGTCGCATCTCCGGCATCAATGTTCGAACTAACTCGATCACTGCCGGCCCCAACGTGACAAATATGATAGAGGGGAGAACGAAAACCACAAGAGGAATGATCATCTTGATGGTGGTTTTCGCAGCCTGTTCTTCGGCTCTTTGGCGGCGTTCGGTTCGCAGCGAATCGGAATGCACCCGCAAGGCTTGGGCGACGCTGGTTCCGAAGCGGTCAGTTTGAACCAGAGTACCCACCAGGGCGCGAACATCATCTACACCAGTTCGTTCGATGAGGTTGCGCAGGGCCTCGACTCTTGGTTTGCCGGCCCGCATCTCCAGGTTTACCAGGTAAAATTCATCGCTCAAATCGGGGTGCGCGTGATGTAGATCTTCGCCAACTCGCATCAGGGCCTGGTCCAACGCTAACCCGGCCTCGACGCAGATCACGGTCAAATCCAATGCATCGGGCAATGCCAGCGTGATACGCCGTTGCCGGTCCCGGATCATGCGCTTCAGCACGAATCGTGGCAGGAAGAAACAAAAGGCCGTGATACTCGCCATCAAAATCAAAGACTTGAAGCCGGCAGCCGCAATTACCACCGTCAATCCCATGAATGCCAGCAGCACCCGGCTGCCAACATACATCGTCAAGTGGCGTGCATCTCGATAACCAGAAGGGTAGGGCCCGGCTCAAGGGATCCAGCGCCTGCTCCAGCCGTTCTTTGAATGCCGGCTTCTCTTGCGGTTCAGCTTTCTGCCATCCCAGCGCGCGCAAACGCGATCCCAACATGGAAGAGGGGGCATAGGCGGCCGCCCCGAAGGAAAACACAACCAGGGCAACGGTCAAGAACAATACGATTGCCAGAAGCATTGCCATGTTCTAGACCTGAATCCGAATAATTTTTCGGATGATGAAATATCCGACGGTTTGAAGCGTTATGCCGGTGACGATCAGGGTGTGGCCAATGGGATCTGCAAATAGTGGCTGAATAAACGCCGGATTAATAATCGACATCGAGACTACGATGATGGGCGGTAATCCCATCAACAGCAGCATGGTTAAGCGGCCTTGTGCGGTATACACCCGTACCTGGCGCATGATCTTGAAACGCTCGCGGATCATGTAAGACAAATTATCCAGAATCTCGGCGAGGTTGCCGCCGGTTTCGCGCTGGAGCATGACCGCGGTGACGAAGAACTTCACATCCACCAGGGGCACGCGCTCGGTAAGATTCAGCAACGCATCGCGGACCGGTAGGCCGAATTTTTGCTCTTCGAACAGCTTGCGAAACTCGGAAGCGATAGGTTCTGAAATCTCATTGGAAATCAGTTCGAGAGCGGTGGTAAAGGCATGCCCGGCACGGACGGCGCGGGCCAGTGTGTCGATGGCTTGGGGAAATAATTCCTCAAATTTCTTGAACCTCCGGGTGCGACGGAAGGAGGCATAGGAATATGGGAAGATGGCGCCGATAAATATTCCGAGCCAGGCAAATTGAGGAAATGGGGTCAGGACTAGTATGACGAGAGCCACAGCCACGCCGCAAAGCACACACAACATCAGGATGTTGCCGGCACGGGTTTTCAAGTCAGCCTGGGAGAGAAATGTCTGCAGGTTGGAGATTCTGGCGGATCGGCGCAGCAGGTTGTCGAGTGCCGGAATCTCGCTCAACATTTCGTCGCGCAGCAACGCCAGTTCTTCGCTGGGCTTGCGTTCCGCGGCCTTCTGCACGCTGGCCAACCGGTCGCGCAGCAGACGGGCGCGGGAGCTCCGCCGATCGAGTAGGGAGCCGATGGCAAAAACGACCAGCGAGACAACCACGAATACGACTATGACGGTCAGTATCAACATATACAGTTCGGAAGCGAAAGCCCCGCTTTCTAGACCTCCATCCGAGATTCAAATAATGCGGGACGCAGGCGGCAACCACCGGTCGCCAGACGATCGGCGAACTTGGGCCTGATTCCAGTAGCGCGAAAAATGCCACGCACTTTGCCGCCCTCATCAATTCCTGTCCGTTCGAATAGAAAAATATCTTGCATAGAGATGACCTCGCCCTCCACCCCAGTGACCTCACAAACCGCGATTACCTTGCGTGCACCATCGGAAAGGCGCGCGATTTGTACCACTGCGTGAATGGCCGACGCGATCTGATGACGAACCGCTCGCTCCGGAATATTTAAATTAGCCATGGAGAACATGCTCTCGATACGGGCCAGCGCGTCCCGCTGCGAGTTGGCGTGGACCGTGGTCAAGGAGCCTTCGTGGCCAGTATTCATCGCCTGCAGCATGTCGAACGCTTCCTCGCCGCGCACCTCGCCCACGATAATGCGGTCGGGACGCATACGCAGACTATTGATGACCAACTGCCGCTGCCTCACCGCGCCCTTGCCTTCGATGTTGGGCGGCCGGGTTTCCAGCCTTACCACGTGCTCCTGTTTCATTTGCAGTTCAGCGGCATCCTCGATGGTGACGATTCGCTCATTGTTCGGGATATAACCCGAGAGGACGTTCAGCAGCGTGGTCTTGCCAGCGCCGGTTCCACCCGAGATCAGAATATTCAGCCGTCCCTTTACCATCGTCGAGAGCAACTCCAGCATAGGTTCGGTCAGAGTCTTGTTCTCGATCATGTTGCGCGCCGTCACAGGATCCCGGCCGAAACGACGGATAGAGAGACACGGACCATCAATAGCCAGCGGAGGAATGATGGCGTTCACACGCGAGCCGTCCGCCAGACGAGCATCCACCATCGGTGACGACTCATCTACACGCCGGCCCACCCGTGAGACGATGCGGTCAATAATCTGCATCAGGTGCTGGTCATCTTTGAAGCTGAGGCCGGTGGTCTCCAGTTTCCCGCCGCGTTCCACGTACACACGGTTATAACGGTTTACCAGGATGTCGGAGATGCTGGGGTCCTTGAGCAAAGGCTCCAGCGGGCCCAACCCAAAGATTTCATCCAGGATCTCGCGAGCCAGACGTTCGCGCTCGGCGAAGCTGAGGGGCACGGCCTCGCTGTTGACGGTGTTGCGAATCAGCAGCAGTACTTCTTCGCGGGCGGCGTCGCCCGGCGTCCGGCCCAGCTTCTCCAGATCCAGGCGATCGAGGATCTTGCGATGGAGGTCGGCTTTTACCTGCTGATATTCGGTTCTTTCGAAGGTCTGCAAATTGCCCATGATTATGTCTGACCTAAATTTCTACACGGTCTTGAATAACGACCAGGCAGTGCGCTTCACATCGATTTCGTTCTCGGTTAGACGAGCCGCAAGTCCAGTAAAGGAACGGGCAATATCGGTATGATTTTGCTGCATCAGCGGAATTCCCCGGTCGATGGCAGTGGAGACCGCAAAATATTGATTGGGTATCTTCCACAGTAACTTTACTCCCGCCGCAGCTTCCGCATCGGCTTCACTAAATCCCGGAATCTTGCGAAAACGATTAAGAACAAGTTGTACGCGCTCGCGTCCGCCGGTTTCTCCCAGATACTGCTGCACGCGGGCTGCGCTCCACAGCGAAGCGACGTCGGCATGAGTCACCAGCAACACGGCCTCTGACAGGTTCGACACTAGCCGTGTGGTTCCATCCATGCGCGAAGACGCATCCACAACCACATAACGGAAGTGACTTACCAGCATGTCGAACAACCGGGCGAATTCCGCTGTTGAAGGCTCCATACTGACCGGCGTATTTGCCCCGGCCAGCAATTGCAGCCCACCACTGTGCCGGGTCATGAAACTTTCCAGCAGGGAACTATCCAGGCGGTGAAGATTACGGATGGCGTCGGCTACGCTGAACAGCGGTTTCAAGTTCATGTGCAGCGCGGCATGACCGAGTTGCGCTATGTCGATGAGGGCAATGTTGCCATGGGCCGACTGCAAAGCCAAAGCGAGGTTCACGGCAATGGTGGTGGCGCCGCTGCCGCCCTTGGCATTCACGACGGTAAAAACCTTACCTCGCGCTCCTTCGCGGTGCACCTTTCGCTGTGCTGTAGCCAATCGGACGAAGGCTTCCAGAAGATCCGTGGTGGTAGTAGGACGTTGAATGAACTCACGCGCTCCCGACCGCATGGCGTTCACAATGACCTGGGGCTGCGACATGCTGCCAACGCAAAACAAGGCTGAGTCGGGCAGTTCTTGATGCAGTAATTCGATCGCCCGCAGAGCCAGTGCCGCGTTATCGACTGGGATATCCACCAGAATTACTTCGGGATTCGCCCCTTGAATCCTGCGTACGACAGGATCGGTGGCGGCAACGGGATAGGTCGGGCAACTATGCACCCCCCGCGCTACGCTGGTGCCGTCTACGAGAACCTGCAGCACGGCACGCTGTTCACTATCGAATGCGACAATTACTACAGAAAGTTCGGGCATTGATCCTGCTTGGGCCCCTACAAATTCCTAACTGCAACCAACCTGCCGAAGCTCACTTTCAAAACTAGATTTCTACTTGCTGCTGCCCGACGGTTTCTTTCCATCGAACTTGTTCTTGTCCAAAAACGGCTGCGGATTCGCAGGCCCCGTCGGCGGCTGAGCGCTCGGCGAAACGCGGCGCACGGTGCACAGAACCATTAACTCGGCATTGCTCTTTTGCGTGCTCTTGCTCCTGAAAAAGTTGCCCAGAATTGGAATGTCGCCCAGTCCCGGAATCTTGTTGGCGATATTAGTGACACGATTGTCCATCAAACCCGCAATGACGAAGCTTTGCCCGTCCTGCAACTCGAATTCAGTGTCCGCCCTCCGGGTGCTCAGCGCGGGCACGTTGAAGCCGGAAATGGTAAGCCCATTGGCGAAATCCAAGGTGCTGACTTCGGGAATCACTTTCAAGTGTATGTTCCCGCTCGGCATGATCACAGGAGTGAATTTCAGGCGGACGCCGAATTCCCTGAATTGAATGGTTATCGCGTTTACTCCGTTGCCAGGTTGTACCACGGGGAAGGGAAATTCCCCTCCTGCCAGAAAGCTTGCTTCCTTGCCATTGACCGCGATCAGGTTGGGCTCGGCCAAGATTTGCAGCAGATTTTTCTGCTGCAGCGCTTTAATGACTGCGCCAACGTTAACATCGGTTCGGGTCACAAAGACGTTGAGAAAGTCGCTGATATTCACAGTGGACGGCGTTGACGTCGTGGTCGTTCCGGTCGGGGTGGTAACTATAGTCGGCGCCGGGTGAGTGGTGGTAATGGTTCCAAATTGCCCCGTTTGGGTTTGTGCAATGGTATTCCCCAGTCCTGGGGCAAAGAGATTGATTCCAAGCTGAGTCACCGCGGTGCGGTCCACTTCGGCGAACTTCACTTCGAGTAGGATTTCCTGCGCGCCCACCGGACCGAAAGTCAGCACGTTCACCACATTCTTGGAGTAGGCATCCGCGATCATCCCAGCGCGCTTAGCTACGTCTTCGGTGGACACGTGCCCTGACAGCACAATGGCGGAGCGGGAAGGCGTGACCGCGATTTGCTCATCCGGGAAAACGCGTTTTTCTTCTTCGGCGACGGCGCTGACGTCCACATCCACACGCAGGTCGAAGCTGCGCGAACGTTCCAATTCATCCCAGATCAACAATGAAACCTCACCAGGAGCGCGGCCATGGACCAGGATCTGAGTAGGAGCAACCACCAGCGGATCGGCGATTGCCGCGTCGGTTACAGAAATCCGTTTTATTCTTTCTCTGGTGTTTAGCAGCAGCGACTTCCCGACCATCACCCGCAAGGGCGCGGCACTTTGAGGCTCCGTCTGCGCCGGCTGAGATCCGGTCTGAGGAGCCTCAGTAGCCGGTTGTTCCGGCGAGGGTTGGACCTTGGGCACGCTCGAAGCTGGCTGTTCCTGCGAACCCACAACCATCGCCGAACTCAGCAGCAAGACGGCTACTGACTTCAGCGCCAGGGTAGGAACTTTCATCTCGCCATTCTCCCGGTTGCGGGAGCGAATCAACATATCCTCTGACCTCGGAAGTTTGAAATGGGCCTCAGAACTTTTGCAAGTCTGTTTTGTTGCCGCGAATTACCTGGACCGTATAAAGATCAGGCGCCGGGGGTAGTTCGACCGTCTTGCGCTTGTGTCTTTCACGCACAACCGGCATTGGAGCAGAAACATTCTTATATAAACTATTGGTTCTCATCGAAGCCAGGTCCTGCTGCTTGGTGTCGAGAGGATTGCGCAACGCCAACTGAATGCGTCCCTGAGTACTGGCCAGGGTCAGCTTCTGCGCGTCATCGGGGGAAACCAGCAGAGTGATGACTGGAGTCGACTGTGGATCGCCGGCGGCGTTTCGTTCCAGCCTTTGGCCGGTGGCGATCACGGCCACGTTCTCCAGCACAGTCGTAGTCTGCTGCTCGCTTGCGCCGGACGGATTTCCCGTGAGCAAAACATCCACCCGTGTGCCCGGCAAAACGAAGCCCGCTACCGAGACCACTTCATTCACGCGCACGGAGACGGCGCGCATTCCGGGTGGAATCAGGGAAGGCAAACCGTAGCCCGCATTCTCACCCGCCAATTTGAGGGGGAGAACAAACTCTCCTTTGGCAATCGGCAGCACCACCCCTCGGCCAACGACCGAAGATTTCAGATGAAAGCAGCTGGGGGGAAGATCACCGGAGGGGAAGCGGACCACCTTCACATCTTTGTCCTCGATCTTGGCGCCCACCTGGATGTCGCCGGCGGCGATAACCACATCCACCCCGGGCGCAGTGTCTGACCCTGTCCTCGACTGCAGATTGCGGTAAACGGTGAAGCTGACGAATGCGCCCAGTGCCAGAGCGACAATTCCGATTAACAAAAGCCTGCTACGGTTCATTGCTACTCCTCAGGAATCTCGATGAGCGCACGGCCTCCGAAAAGGGACAGCAAGACCGTGCAATGTCAAGGGCGCGCCCAGCCTCGATTGCAAAATAGGGTGAGCAGCCAGCGGCCTATCCTGGAGTCGGATAGCAAAAGCCCGGCGGCAAAAACCCCCGGCCTGGCTACTGAATCGAACTGGCGACGGAAGAGAATACATTGTTCGCGCTCGATCCGATGAGCTGGATCGTGCCGACGACGATCAACAGGATCACGGCCAGCATTACAGCATATTCCGCGATATCCTGTGCTTCGTCTTCCCACCACAGCCGGTAAGAAATCTGTTTCACCCTAAACGCTCCCGCCGACTAATCAAGCTGATAGATATACATCCAGCCCGATCCTGCGCAAGCTTCTGCGCACCCTCGGCCCCTAACCACGTTTTTCTTCTGTTTTCTGAATCAATGGCTTGCGAAAGGGAAAGGAGACGGTCTCAAATCCCCCGCCCATAATAACCGACGCGTCCCTAGTCGGGCGACAAAATCTTGCACATTCTATCCCGGGCTTAGAGATACGTCTGTGGACCCTGGCGAGGGTGTCCGTCCAGGGGGGTGGTGCGATGCAAACCCCGGCGCTGTCAAACGCGCCAAAGCATTGCCTTTCATGAATCTACAACTTATAACCTATTGAACCGCGCACGCAATAGCCAGTATCACCGCGAGCATGATGGCGTACTCAGCGACGTCCTGTCCGGCATCCCCCTGCCACAACCTGTGCACTACTCCCATCGTTTCAACCTCGCGATAAGAAGGAAATTTACGTGGGGGGAGGGTCGCGCAAGGGCCGGACATCCAGTTGGCTCAAATATGCGCGCCTTATGATACCTCAGCAGCTCAAGCGAAGCGAGATATATATTGCAGAATACGAGTGCTACTAAGGTCTTACGTCCGTAGTCAATACGACAGATTGAGAGTCTGAATAAATCTGCTTCCAGCCCGGCTGCGATCTAAGCGCAGTAACGAGGGGAGCATCCGGAGGCAGAAGGATGGTCCGGATTTGCCATTGCTCTATCGGACGTTTCCATCCCTCGGTTAAGTGGTAAGTGGCATAAAAATCATCCATAAAGGAATCGCCGTACAGGTCGGCGCGGCCATCAATGAAAACCCGGTACTCAGGGTACAGTTTGGCAATGAAATAGCCACCCCAGTTGTAGTTATTCAATATCGGACCCGGCGGTCGTTGTCTCGCCAGGAAGGACACCGTCCCTGCCGGAAAGTGCTGCGCTTCAGTTTTTGGCTGGTCCCTTATCACCACCCGCACCCTTAGGATAGTGAAGACTACGAAAGCCACCATTACCACTGCATTCACTAGCCTTCGGCGTGATCGGGGCGAGCTTACCGTCGAGCCGACCCAAGATCCCGCACCACGTTCATCCAGCCAGAATTGTGCCGATGCGCTGAGGATCGGCACCGTGACCAGTACAAAAATCGGTATATGACGTACCGAGCGCAATGCCATCCACATGGTCGCTAGCAGCAATAGCACTTCTCGCGCGCGCAAACGTCGCGGCGAGAGCCCTAATGCAAGCAAAACGGCCAGGAGCATGCAGAGAAAAGGCAACTCTTTAGCTTGATGAAAGTTCGGGGAAAACCATTCGTCGACATAAGTCTGCATGGAGCGGGAACGGAGGGTTTCCAGAGGATACCGGTACATGCGTATCCCGTTCGCATTCAAAGGCACCACCGCCAGGCATGCGACCAAGACTAATGCCAGCCTGCGCAGGTGGGGGGCAGCCTGCTTCCAGTTCTCGGAGCCAAACATCACTTCCAAAACGTTACCCACAAGAAACAGGATCGTCAGGCCAATTCCAACCAGGTATCCTCCATGTAAATTCACCCAGAGCACTGTGAGCGGCGCTGTCCACAACAGCAGGCGCGGATGTTCGTCAGAATGCTCCAGTATCAAAAGGAAGATGCTAGCCAACAGCAGGGAAAACATTTGCGGACGTACGCCCCAGCTCGGAGCCGAAGCGGTGGCGCCCCACACCATGAATATCCCTGCAATGTAGGGACAACCCGGGCAGCGCAGGTAAACCATCCAAAGACTGGTGGCGACGATCATTGCGAACGCCACAATCAATCCTCCCCATCCCGCCAATCGATAGATAGCGTATATCGTGACCTGAGAGAGCCACTCGTGATTGATCCACGGCTGACCTGCACGCGTAAATGAGTAGGGATCCAGATGAGGGACCTGATGACTTTCGACGATCAGTTGACCGGTACGTAAATGCCACCACACATCGGGATCGGACACGCCGCGCGCTGCCAGGGCAAAAAGGCCAAGCACAAGCACCGCGACAAAAATCCGGCGCGTTTGCAGGAAAGAATTCACCTGCGGTGGATGATACCGTAGCCGGCACACAAGGTAGAATCGGCTGGTTTGAAGATCAAGGTTTCATGAAGCCGGAGAAATACAAAAAGCTTGTGCTGTTTTTTTTGGCGGGAATGCTTTCCCTGCATGTGGCAGTTGCGTGGCGGTCGCGGGAATTGATTCGCAAAGGTTATCCCGACTTTACAGCGCTCTATTCCGCGGGAAAAATCGTGCGTGAAGGTGTGCGCAAGCAGTTGTACCACAGTCAGACTCAGTATCGTATCCAGCAGGAATTTGCCGCTGGAGTCAGCATTCGGCAAGGTCCTCTGCCCTATATTCACCCGCCTTGGGAAGCCCTTCTGTTTGTACCCTTCGCATGGTTTTCGTACCCGATGGCCTATCTGCTTTGGAACGCCGTCAATGTTCTGATTCTCCTATCACTCCCATTTTTACTTCGGAATCACTTGCCCCAACTCAGGCACGTCTCCGCCCTGTTTTGGCTATTCGTCTCCCTGGCTTTTTATCCTATCTTTTTCGATTTATTGCAGGGGCAGGACATTCTTCCGCTCTTACTGTTTTTTACTCTCGCTTTCGTATCTCTAAAACAGAACAATGATTTGGCCGCAGGTTGCTGGCTGGGGCTCGGACTCTTCCGGTTTCACCTGGTGTTGCCTCTCGTATTCATCCTGTTGCTTCACAAAAGACTAAAAGCGCTGCTCGGATTTGCGGTAGTAGCTTTCGTTCTGGCAATGGTCTCAGTAGCCATTATTGGTTGGAACGCGGCGCTGAGCTATCCCTCGTTCGTGTGGCATGTCGAGACCGTGATGGGACATGGCGCGATCGTGCCGGTCGACATGCCCAATCTGCGCGGCCTGCTCCATACTTTTCTCGCGGCGCACAGTTCGAAATTGGTTATTCAACTCGTGGTGGCAGTCTTGTCGGCTGCTTTGCTGCTGTTCGCATCGGCGAAGTGGAGAGTTGCAAGAGAGGGAACAGCCTTCGATCTGGGATTCTCTTTGGTGGTGGTCGGCACGATTCTTGTGAGTTATCACGCCAACACCTACGATCTAGCCCTGCTATTTTTGCCGGTCATGCTGCTGACGAATCATCTAGCAGGAGTCGATGGGAAGGGTGGATGGAGTCGGATAGCTCTCATGGGACCAATGTTTGTGTTGTTCGTCAGTCCGCTCCAGATGCTTCTTCTGCAAAAATATGGGAAGTTGAGTCTGCTTACTCCGGTATTACTGTTCTGGACATGGGGATTGGCGAGCGAAATCTCACGGCTGGGAAGTCCCAGCCAGATTCCCGTGACGCAAGCTATGTGAGTCCGCTTCGGACGGTACGATGGCAGGCTTGTCTCTTTTAACGAGCCCTCGCCAAAGCACGACTCCCAGCATAGGCAGATAGATGAAGATCACCGTCCATCGTCCCACCTCAGTGAAGCTGTGAGGGGTGTGATACCAGCGCCAGATGCCAGCTCCGTAACTAAAAAACACGGTAGCCAGAATCTCGCGTCGAGACTTTGGAATCAGCCACAAGATGAAGGAGTCAAAAAACCACCTCTGCGGCATGATCGCCGCCAGCAATAACAAAATTGCGTCCCGATCACGGTAACGCCACAACGCAAGTGCCAGTAAAGGCCCCGGCAAAACCAGCAATGGTATGAAGTGCTCGTAATAGCCGAGTTGCCCCACCCACAACAATGGCCAGCGCGGCATTACCACCAGGCTGAGCAGTAAAACCACGGCACATGCGATCACTCCGCGGCGGGTCAAATGGGTCAGCGCAACCGGTAAACCAATTTGTGGTTTGACCATAGTCACCGGAAGCAATAGTGGAAAGAAAGCGCTGGCCACGATCAGTGGCGACCACTGTGCGGTCAGAATGCCTGCCCAATAGGGATATGCAAGAAATATCAGCAACCGGTAATAACCATAGCGTGTGAGACCGAAAGCCAGCAGCGCTGAGCTGATGCCATAGAAGGCGCCGGCTGCGGCTTCCGGACGCATCCACAAGAACGGCAATCCGAATAGCGCCGCGGTCATCGGATACTGCTCGAGCGGTGTGTCGTAAGGATTTTTTCCTGCCAACAGATACTTCGCAGCGCGAATCGCCCAAGTGAAGTCTGCTGCGCCCTGGTGAAAGTGGGTGAGCAGGAACCAACAAAATATGCCGCTGGCGATTCCGATGACGGTCGAAACGAGAATTCGCAATCTCACGGGGAAAGGTCGTTCGCAAAAGGATCGTTCGCAATAAGTTGTAACATGGGGCGTTTCCGTTTCGGCCACCCTATTGTTAAGGAATCCCAAAGCAGGGTTGGTGATTGCGCTGCTGCTGGCGGCAAGCATGTGGTTTTACGTGCAGTATGTGCTGGTCCCTTATCAGCGGGCTGATGCAGCCGCACATGGGCGCCCGCGGGGCAATCTTTCAGACGTCTATCCGCGCTGGCTGGGCGCGCGCGAGTTGCTGCTCCATCATCGCGATCCCTACGGCGGCGATGTCACGCGGGAAATCCAGGCCGGCTACTACACCCGGTGTACGTTGTGTTTTTGCTCGCTCCGACCGTTATGCTGCCGTTCTCGGTCGTGCAGGCTGGCTTCCGCTGGCTATTGCTGATCATCACGATAGCTACCGTTCCGCTCTGGTTGCGCGCATTACGTTGGCGTCCTTCGGCGACTACCACCGCGATCCTCATCATCTTGACGATTGGTAGTTTTCCTGCGGTGCAGGGAATCAAGCTCCAGCAGTTAAGCCTTGTGGTAAGCGGATTCATCGCCCTTTGCGCCCTATTGCTGACCTCCGGCCATTTTCTGTTGGCAGGCATCGTGCTGGCCCTGGCCACCATAAAACCTCAACTGGTTTGGCCGTTGGCGGCATGGTTAATCCTGTGGACAATCAGCGACTGGCGCCGGCGCCAAGGATTCTTTTGGGGATTCGCCTTGACCATGGCTGCAGTCCTCGGCGGATCCGAGTACCTGCTGCCGGGATGGCTGACAAAGTTTCGCCAGGCAATTACAGCCTACCGGCAATACACCGGCGGCGCGGGATCGCTGTTGGACGTTCTGGTCACGACGGGGTGGGGAAGAGCGATCAGCGTCGCGAGCCGGCCGGCACGACGGCTTTTTCCCTGGCCACGGCCGTAGTTCTAGCCGCGACCGTGGTCGTCGTCCCGATGGTCGCGCCGTATAACCAGCTGCTCTTGCTCCCTGCCGTCTTCCTCCTGGTTCAACAGGCCAGGTCGAGTTGGAACCGGAGTCGCATCACGCGATTGGCTTACGTAGTCTCGGGCTTACTTGCCTTGTGGCCTTGGCTGGCTACGCTTTGTCTTAGCCTGGCGGGGCTCATCGTGCCAGCGAAGGTGGTTCAGCAAGCATGGGCATTGCCGCTGTATACGAGCCTCGGGATTCCGCTGGCTGTGCTGGGCGCCACAGCTCTTATGCTCACTGATTTTGTTTCGTTCAGAAGCATACCGCGAAGGGCCGTACAGGAGAGGGCTCGGCAGAGCACGTGATCGTATGCAAGTGGCCTCCCTTTCAATTATCGCTCGCTCTTCGTCCTATTCAAGGGTTGCATATTTACGCAATATGCGTAACAATTTACGCATTATGCGTAACAGCGCCACCTTGGAAGCACTTTTCCCGAAAACCCGGGAGGGGGTTTTGGCTGCAACTCTGACCCAGCCGGACAAATGGTGGTTTCTGTCTGAGCTCGCGGAGTACCTGGGCACGACCCCTTCCAGCCTGCAACGTGAGCTGTTTGCGCTTGTCGACACCGGCATCCTTGAGCAGAGACGAGAAGGTAACCGTGCTTATTTCAGAGCGCAAAAACGTTCGCCAATCTACCGCGAACTACGAGCAATATTCGAAAAAACGACCGGGATCGCCCCAACGATTCGGACCGCCGTGGCAGCCTTTGGGGGCAAGATCCTTTACTCATTTGTGTACGGGTCCGTTGCCCGGGGGCGCGAACACGCGGCCAGCGACATCGACGTAATGGTCATTGGCAATATCGGTCTTGCAGAATTGACGCCGGCGCTTAGGAAAGCCGAGCGCGCTCTTGGCCGCGAGCTGAATGTAACCGTGTATTCCGTGGATGAATTTCGTGACAAGGTTAATGAGAATGATCATTTTCTCACCGCTGTATTGAAGCGCCCCAAGCAATTTGTTAAGGGAAGCGAACGTGAGCTGGACGCAATTACTGGCAAATAAGGACGCCCAAAAGCACAAGACGTCCAGACAGGAGCTGAACAACATGCGGCAGCTCATCGCTCGCGACTTGGAAGACGCCTGCGTTGCAGGGCTTTCCGCCGATCGCCGCTTTGCTACTGCGTACAACGCAGCTCTTCAAGCTGCCAATATGGCCGTAGCGTGCGCGGGTTACCGAATTACCGCAAGGACTGGGCATCACCAAGTATCTCTCTAGAGAGCGCCACGCTTGCACTCGGAAAGTCGGCCGAAGGGCTGACAGAGTACTTTGAGACTTGCAGGCGCAAGCGCAACCAAATCGACTACGCGCAATCACGCGTGGCCTCGGAAACCGAGGCCACAGAGCTTGTCACGAACGCAAAGCACTTCTACGAGCTGATTGAAGCGTGGATCGCAAAGAACCATCCTAAGCTCGTCAAATGAAGGGTCCAAAACTTGCATTGTCTGAGACCACGGGTTAGGCTTCTCGAACCCTCGTGGGGATGATGTCGGAGGATGAGATGAACCTCAAAATTGAGACGCGGGTGACTGATGGAGTCACTATCGTCTCTTGCCACGGCCGCATCATGTTTGGAGAAGAAGCAACGGAATTGCGGGATACTCTCAAGCGCCTGTTGAGTTCAACCCGGCAGATTGTGCTCAACCTTTCAGGAGTTACTTATATTGATAGCGGCGGCCTCGGCACATTGGTTGGCGTCTATTCTTCGGCACGTTCCGGCGGCGCCGATGTCAAATTAACCGGACTCGGCCAGCGGCTGCGGGACGTCTTGCAGGTCACGAAGTTGGTTACAGTTTTCGAAGTCTATGATACCGAGCAACAGGCGGTTGCCTCAGAAAGCTGTCAGCCAGGGAGGCCGAACGATTTATGCCCCCTTCCCGCCGACCTCGAGTGCTGTCATTATAGAGTGAGTAGAAGAGAGAGCCTCTGCAGTCGCCATGGGATTCCAAACCATTACTGGTCCGATATCGAACGCCGGCTCTGGAATATTCCCCATCCTGGTCTTCGTCGAGGGCAATGAGCAACGCAACATTAATCTCGACCATAGTCCCTTCAGCGTGGGGAGAAAAATTGATAAGGATCTGGTTATCGCGGATCCTCGTGTGTCTCGCGATCATGCCCTGATCGTCTCAGAAAACGGGCAGTTCTGCGTGATCGATCAGAGCAGCAAGCATGGGACCTTCGTCAACGGCGAGCGGGTTCAGCGCAAGACCCTGGAACGGAATGATCGCCTTGAATTCGGCGTCCGCGATGTCGCCTACGTCATTTTTCATCCCCACAACGCAAGCACGAACAGCGCCCGTGATTTTCTTAGCCAGATCTCTGGCATCCACATTTCTACTGAAACCACCGATCTTGAAAAACTGACGCTTTTCCTGGAAGCCGCGCGCAAGTTGAACACTATCGGGGTTCTGGATGAAATCCTGGTGACCTTGCTCGATGCCACGCTGAATCTTACCCGTGCCGAACGAGGCTATGTCTTCCTGAAAGCCGAGGATGGCAATCTGCGTCTGGCAGCAGGTCGCAACTCCAAAGGCGAACCCCTGCTGGACGACAAGACTATTTCTCATTCCATTTTGGAAGATGCCCTGAAATCGAATTCTGAGTTCGTCACCACTGACACCAGTCGATCACTCGATCTGGCAGGACGGCAGAGCATTGTTGCCTACGATCTGCGAACCGTCATCTGCATTCCACTACGCAAGCCTCAAATTCAGGCCACTCGTGATGCGCAAAGTGCCTCGCCTTCGGAAACTTCGGCCGAGGTCATGGGCGCGTTATATGTGGACTCGCGATTCGCCTCGCGAGATATATCCAGCGTGAGCAATGACATTCTGCGCGCCATTGCCCACGAAGCGGCATCGTTGGTTGAGAACGCGCGCCTGGTGCAAGCCGAAGAGGCCGCCCGGCGTTATCAGCAGGAGCTCGCCATCGCGGCCTCCATCCAGCAGCGCTTGATGGCGGTGACCATTCCTGAAGTTCCGTTCGCGCGGTTGAGCGGCAGAAATCTTTCCTGTAAAGAGATTGGGGGAGACTTCTTTGATGCCGTCAACACCGAAGATGGCCTGACAGTGGTGCTGGCTGATGTCAGCGGCAAGGGAGTTTCGGCAGCGCTGCTGGCTTCAACCCTTCAAGGCATGATTTATTCGCAGCTGATCGCCCGGATGCCGCTGACTGAAATTGTGGCCGCAGTCAACCGATTTTTTACTCATAAGCATATCGGTGAAAAATACGCGACTGTGATCATCGCCCGTATCCGCCAGGACGGGGAATTGGAGTATGTGAATTGCGGTCATGTTCCGCCACTACTCGTATGCAACCACGAGATCATCCGTCCCTCGCACGGCAATCTGCCGGTCGGCCTGCTGGCCGATGCCGTTTACGAGAGCGATCGCTATGACCTGCATCCGGGTGACCGGTTGGTGCTGGTGACCGACGGTGTCACCGAAGCAGAAAACGCCAGTGGGGACTTTTTCGACAATGAGCGTTTAGAGGCTGTCGCCGCGAAAAGCGGAACCCTCGAAGATATTTTCGCCGCCGTGGCCAACTTCTGTGCCGGCACTCCGCTCAACGATGACTGCACGGTAGTGGAGATGCTCTATACCGGATAAGGAGATTTTTTTCTCATCCTGGAGCGTTACGTGTTGGTATTTGGTTGACAGCAAACCTCAGCTTTTACTAATTTCCGACCATCGTCCCAACAGGAGAGAGCATGAGAACTCACGGAACCCATATCGGAATAGTGTTCACACTTGCGCTGATTTTGTTGGCTCCGCGATACCTCTACGCCGAGGACCAGCCCCACATGCAGGCAGCGCTCCAGCATCTGCGGGCAGCCGCGGAAGAGTTGGAGAAAGCGGATCGAGATAAGGGCGGACACCGCGTCCAGGCTTTGAACCTCACTCACCAGGCGATCAATCACGTTCAAGCTGGCATTCAGTACGACAACACCCACAGAACGAAGGGCGAGAGGAGAGAAAAAAAGTAACCGCATTCGCACCCACATTAACAGCCGCCCAGGGTAATCTCGGGCGGCTTTCTTGTTTGAAATCCATGTCAAGAACCATCTGAAGGACCTTCATTTTTACATCGGCAATATTCTTATCCGGTGTATCCTTTGCAGCCATGAACTTCACCCTATTCGACTGGACGGCGGTGATCGCCTATCTGGCGATCACACTAGTTCTGGGCTTGTACTTTCGCGGACGCTCCAGCAAGAGCGTGGACGACTACTTTGTCTCCGGACGCAACGTCTCGTGGTGGCTCGCCGGCACGTCCATGGTCGCGACGACGTTCGCTGCCGACACGCCGCTCGTGGTCACTGGACTGGTGTACACGCAGGGCATTGCGGGAAACTGGCTGTGGTGGGCTTTCCTTCTGTCCGGAATGATGACCGTCTTCCTCTTCGCGCGGCTCTGGCGGCGTTCTGGTTTGCTCACCGATGTGCAGTTCGCGGAGATGCGCTATTCCGGTAAACCCGCCGCGTTCTTGCGTGGCTTCCGCGCCGTCTATCTCGGGCTGCTGATGAATTGCCTCATCCTCGGATGGGTCACGAAAGCCATGACCAGCATTGTGGCGACCACCTTGGGGGTTAGCGATCACCGCGCGTTGGCTATTTGTGTTCTCTTCCTGATTCCGTTTACTGGTCTGTACGTAGCTCTGGGTGGCCTCTGGGGTGTGCTTTGGACGGATCTGTTCCAATTTGCGCTAAAAATGTCCATCGTAATCGGAGTGGCGTGGTATGCCGTTTCCGCCGCAGGAGGTATGAGGTCTCTGCTTCACAAACTGGCAGAGATGCGCGCAGCCGCCGGACCAAGCGCCGGTGATGCTGCTGCATTTTTTCCTGACTTCTCGCGGCCGTGGTCCCAGGAGGGACTGTGGCTGCTGCCCGTGCTGACTTTTGTGGTTTACATCGGAGTGCAATGGTGGGCATTTTGGTATCCCGGAGCAGAGCCCGGCGGTGGCGGCTACATCGCACAGCGTATCTTCAGCGCCAAGGATGAGCGCAACGGATTGCTTTCGGTTCTGTGGTTCAACATCGCGCACTATGCGTTGCGGCCCTGGCCCTGGATACTGACCGCGCTGGCCGCAATCGTCCTCTACCCGCACCTGGAACATCCCGAGACCGGATACATGCTGGTTGTCAGCCAACACGTGCCGCCGGCCTTGCGCGGCATCGTAGTCGCCGGATTTATGGCCGCATTCATGTCTACGATTGCCACCCAGCTCAATTGGGGCGCGTCCTATTTGGTTTCAGATTTCTATCGCAGGTTCATCAAGCGCGACGCCGACGACAAGCATTACGTGATGATGTCCCGTGTATCGACGGTTCTGTTAGTGATTGCTTCCGCCCTTGTTTCCGTGCTCTTGGCGGATATCCGTTCAGGCTGGCAGGCTGTATTGGAAGTCGGCGCCGGCACCGGCGGCGTTTATCTCCTGCGCTGGTACTGGTGGCGGATCAACGCCTGGAGCGAAATCTCGGCAATGGCCACGGCTTTGGTCATGACGATCTTCCTGCGCTGGGCGGCGCCATTCTCGGGCTCGAGCACAGTTGTATTCGCCAAGACTGCTCTAACCACGAGTGCAGTTACAACGTTGGTCTGGTTGATCGTCACCTATGCCACCAAGCCGGAACCTGAACAGGTTCTTCTGAAGTTCTATCGCGACGTGCGCCCGCAAATTACCGGATGGCAACCCATCGCGCAACTCGCTCCGGAAATCCCAGCGACCAGAGACCTGGGACGCAATCTTTTGTCTTGGGTTTTAGGCTGCGCCATGGTCTATCTGGCATTATTCGGGTTGGGCCATGTGCTTCTTGGCCCGATGTGGCAAGGGTTATTGTTGCTGGTCTTGGCTGCGGCGTGCGCCTTCGCTCTCTACACCAACATCATTCGCAGCGGCTGGGGCGGCGAAGGAGAACAATTGAAGATGGCGGCAAAGCCCGGAGTGGCAGGCATAGCCAGAGTCTGAGAACAGAGAACTAAGATCTGAGATCTGACATGAGAAAATCCGGAATTTGAAATTGGAAATTCGTCTCCTCGCTCCAGCAAGACAGAGCCCGCGACCTTGCGGTAAAATCGAGGCGGGCGAGAGTTGAGATAAGTAATCTTCAGAGCTTTTCCTAAACAGTACTGACACCGCCTTCACTCACAGAGAGAGCAGAAAATCGGCCTGGCAGGATTGTGCGGGTCGTAAGAGAATCAGGAGAAAACGATGGCTAAAATCGCGAAGACCGCAGACCGAAAAAAGGTGATGGACACCTCCAAGAGCACGGATTGTCCCAAGTGCGGCAAACCAACTCGCATTGTGAAACGGGTGAAAGATCGTGAGCGAGGGATCCCCGGCGGAGTGTTTATATCGTGCTCGGCTTGCGAATTCTACGAGAAGCTATAACCCGTCGCCGTTCAACCAGGAACAAGAATTCCAGAAGTTACTCTAAGCTTAAAAACTAATCTGCCCCAGAATCGCTCGGGCCTCGCTGGCCGGGTCAGCAGCTTCCGTGATGGGCCGTCCCACGACAATGTGCGTAGCCCCCGCCGCGATGGCTTCTGCCGGCGTGACAACCCGCAACTGGTCGCCGTGCCCCGCACCAGCCGGACGCACTCCCGGGGTCACAATCGCGAACTCGCCGCCTAGTTGGTTGCGCAGCTCGGCCGCCTCCTGGGCCGAGGCAACCACTCCGTGGCAGCCGTCGGCAATGGCCAGCGCAGCTAGCCGCAAGACCTGATCGGACACCTGACCGCGCACTCCCAGTTTGTCCAAATCGCTGTCGCCCAGACTGGTAAGCACCGTTACCGCCAATACCATCATGGAAGGATTGAGACGAGCCGCTTCGGTGGCGGCGCGCAGCATTTTGCCTCCGCCGGAAGCATGGACCGTCAACATGCTGACCCCAAGCCGGGTGGCCTCGCGTACCGCCGCCGCGACAGTGTTGGGGATATCGTGATATTTGAGGTCGAGAAATACCCGCCGCCCCGAGGCTACCAGGTCACGAACTACCCGGGGGCCTTCGGCAGTATAGAGCTGCATACCCACCTTGTACGTCAAGGCAGAGTCGCCCACCGCCGCCACGATCTTCTGTGCTGCGGCCGCCGACGGTACATCCAAAGCGACAATCAACCGTTGCCGCGGATCACGCATGCTTGGGGGAGTGTAGAAGGTTTAAAGCGAATACGCTACTGGCGCAGCATGGCCAGGGTTGTACTCGGTTGGACCACGTCCAGACGCACTCGTTGCAGGCCTTGAGCCTTGAACTCGAGAATGCGTGCCACGCTATAAGAAACGTCGATGATTCGAGGGGCAACGTAGGGACCCCGGTCATTGATGCGCACGATCACGGCTCGTCCATTGCGCAAATTGGTGACGCGGACCCAAGTGCCGAGAGGCAAACTGCGGTGAGCGGCAGTAAGGTCGTACATGTTATAAGGTTCGCCGCTGGCGGTCGGCCTGCCGTGGAAGTAGCTTCCGTACCAGGAAGCCGTTCCCACTTGATAGGGCTTGGGACTTCCTGCTCTTTTGCGTGACTCTAGTACTGCACGTTTGGGTACGTTGGGGCGAGTACCGGACTCTGAGCTGATTGGCCTCTGGGCGGCTCCCAGGCTAACGACCGATAAAACTATCGCCAGTCCATGAGCTATGCTTCTTCCCATTCAGTCACCTCGCACTCGATTTGTCCTCCCCCACCGCTTCCCCTAGGATTGGGCGATGCTAACGGTCTAGGTTCCCCCTGTCAATCAGTAAATGACTGTAGAAAAGTTACCACTTAGTACTAGATCGCTCACGTAACCTCACGTAAATATTGAGTAACATCGAAGATGTCGCTGTATCTAAACATCTTAGTTGTTAACTATATAGTAAATAACCATGACTCGCGCAGGGTGAAATTATTACAACTGCAATGAATTCAATGGGATAGGCGTGAAGTAACAGGTTACCCCTAGTTTCAGCAACTTGGGACGGCGGGCAGCGGGTAGTGGCCAGAGGCTAGCGGTTGGTAGATCGAGTTGTGGGTTCGTGTCAGGGCATCGCTTCAGCGATCCCGTACCGTGACATTAGCCAATGCGCCGTTAGGCGCTGTCCCCGTACGTCAGCGACTAAAGGCGCGAAGCAGCAGATATCTGGCGGCACGTCTGTGGTCACCGCCCACTAGCCACTAGCCACTGCCTTTCGATAGATTCCCCATATGACCCAACCTCCGCCCGTCGTCTTATCGATTGCCGGTTTCGATCCCAGCTCTGGTGCCGGCGTCACCGCCGACATCAAGGCCATCGCCGCCCACGGATGCTATGGCGTGGCATGCATCACCGCGCTAACGGTGCAATCCACCGCGGGAGTACGACGTGTGCAACCAATTGAACCCCCGCTGGTGACCGAGACCCTTGAAGAACTGGCAGCGGATCTCGAAATTGCGGCGATACACATCGGAATGTTGGGATCGGCGAAAGTCGTCCAGGCAGTAGCAGACTTTCTTGAGCATCGCGAACTGGGCAATGTGGTGCTGGACCCCGTTTTGGCATCGTCTTCTGGCACCCGCCTGCTCGACGCAACTGGAGTGACGGTAATGATTGAGAGGTTGTTGCCACGAGCAGCAGTAGTAACGCCCAACGTTGACGAAGCCTCCAGCCTGACCGAATTGCCTGTCACCAATGTGGAGCAGATGCGGGCAGCGGCCGCCAAACTTCACACCATGGGAGCTGCCGCAGTCGTGATTACTGGCGGCCATCTGGAGAAGGCAATTGATCTTTTGAGCTTCACGAGTAAGCGTGGCGTCGAGCAAGAAATTTTCAAGTCTGACCGGCAGAGGTCCTCTTCCACCCACGGCACGGGATGTGCCTTCGCTACCGCGATAACTTGTCACCTGGCCCAAGGCAGGGGCTTGCCAGAAGCTGTGTTGCTGGCGAAAGCGTACGTTTCAGCGGCTATCGTCAACGCGCATCCGATAGGTAAAGGCATTGGGCCGGTGCATCATCTCTATCGTATGTATCAGCAGCGACGAACTATTATTGCGGATCCGGAGCCGGTGATCTGAGGATGCGGTAGAAATGGAATCAACGCTGAATTGCGAAGAGACGGCGGCGGTATTGGCGTTAAGGGCGGGAGTTTCGATTCAGTAAAAGCCCAGCCATGAATGCCGCAACCGCAGCCAGCAGCCACTGAACGCGATAGTACTGAATAGCCTGAAAGTCAGCAAAACTCTGAACCGTGTAAACGATTCCGACACCCATTACCGCCAGCAGGCATAACAAGCCGATAGAGAAGGCAATCAGGGAAGCTGTGGACAGCCCCAGCATGCGCTTGATGTTCTGAAATTCAAGGTGGCGAGTCCAACGAGGCGCAACCGGGAGGCTTGCCTGCTGCGTTTGCCGGGCCGCGCCGCAAGCATGACAGAAGCGTGCCGATACTATGAACTCGGTGCCACAACTATCGCAGGCCTCAAGCATGGCAGGAGCCGCAACCTCTTGCTGGGCAATGGGAGGGCGCCAGAATTCGTGCTGTGCGTCTTGGACTAGCTCGGCCATGCGGAACTCCTCACTACTTACATCGCAAACCAGTGGCCAAAAAATACGCTCTTCTAACCCCTTTTGACCGAGGCACTTGCTAATTCTCGGGTTCCTGCTTCTGACCCAGGCAGAGCAAGATTTACTTCGTTACTTAGAAAGATTCGCTGAGCGCAGTATAGCGGCTCCCACTGAAACTCCTACTCAACCACGGTGACCTTTGTGGTACGCGACCCCACGGTTCCCTTCAGGTAAACTGTGCGCAACTCACAACGGAGGCTCCGATGTTGTTTCCTCGGCGCGCGCCTCACTACTACTGCTGCTTCATTTGCTTGCTACTGCTGGTGGCCACGCACGCTGCGTCTGCCGAAAAGCTTTCGTTCCGCCCTGCGGATCCTCTGAACACCGCCGCCTTCGACCACTTTTACAACATGGATTACGCGCACGCGATTTCGGAATTCGAACAGGTGTTGCAGAAACATCCTGATGATCCGTTCGCGGTGAACCATCTTCTGACCGCAGTGCTGTTTCAAGAGCTGTATCGCATGGGGGCATTGAACACCGGCGAGTATGCCAACGACAGTTTTGTGGCCACGGCGCATCGTCCCGCGGACCCGAAGGTGCAGCAACGTATCAAAGAGTTAGTAGAGACGGCGCGCGGACTCGAGGAAAAGCGTTTGGCTGCGAATGCCAAAGATGTTGACGCACTCTATGCCCGCGGCGTCACTCGTGGACAACTGTCGACTTACACCGCGCTGGTCGAACGCTCCTGGTATTCGGCGCTGAAAAGTGCAGTGGGAGCGCGCAAGGATCACGAACAAGTGTTAGAACTTTCCCCCGACTACACCGATGCGAAATTGATTGTCGGTGCGCATAATTACGTGCTGGGTAGTTTGCCCTGGGGGGTCAAAATCCTAGTGAAGGTGATCGGACAAGGTGGTAGCAAAGAGAAAGGGATTCGTTATCTCAAGGAAGCTGCTGCCGGAGGCGGGGAAACCAGCACCGACGCAAAAATTGTTTTGCTCCTGTTCCTCCGCCGGGAGCACAAGTATCCCGAAGCCCTGGAAATTGCGCACGGTCTGGTGCCCCGGTATCCACAAAATCTGTTGATCGCTCTGGAGCAAGGAAATCTGTTGCGCGCTTCCGAACACAATTCAGAGGCTGTCAGCGCCTATCAGCAGATTTGGCACTCCGGGCGCGACGGACTGTATCCTGATTTGCATTATGAGTTGGCAGCGCTCAGTCTGGGCGATTTGTTGCGCGCCCAGAAAGACTATCCAGGCGCGGCATCAGCTTATGAGCAAGTAAACCAGATTCAGAAACCCGACCCCGAGGTGTTACAGAAAGCCAACCTGGGCGCGGGTGAAATGTACGATGTGCTGAAAAAACGCGAACTTGCCCTTCAGAAATATCAGGCGGTGGTTGCGACCAATGTGAACACTGCTCCGGCCGAGACTGCGCGTAAACGCATGAAAGAGGCGTACCGGCAAGAGTAGCGAAAACGGAACTTTTTGCTTCAACCCAGCGTATCCTACAGCGCGGGAGGAAACCCATGTATTGCAACTATTGTGGAAAAGTCATCCAGGACGATGCCAACCTGTGCGCCTACTGCGGCACTCGAGTGGGTGGAGTGATCGGGCGTAAACGGCTGGTCCGTTCACGTGCGAACCGCAAAATCGCGGGTGTGTGCGCTGGTTTTGCCGAATATTTTGATCTGGATGTGACGCTCGTACGCGTGGTGTGGCTAGTCCTTCTCCTCATACCCCCGTGTCTCGGATTGCTGTCCTACCTCATTGCCTGGATTGTCATGCCGGAAGAACCGGAAATGCATCCCGTGCCAAGTGGGCAGCAACAGGTCACGAACCCCTAATAGTGTGGAGATCGTCGCGTCCGCCCACTTTGCCTTTATGGCCTACGATTTCCGGAAGGCATTCTTGTGTTTAAATCTTTAGGATGATCGCAATTCAAAGCGGTGATGCCCAAATTTCATACGAGATCCTGGGCGACGGTCCACCGGTTGTTTTGCTGCATCCTTTCCCCGCAAATCATGAATTGTGGTTGCCGGCTGCACAGCTGTTGGCCTCTCGCTATCGCCTGGTTCTGCCCGATCTGCGCGGTCATGGAGATTCCGGCGTAGGAGAAGGCCCAGCGACGATGGCGAAGCATGCTGCGGATATCAGTCGTATCCTCGATGATGCGAAAGTGGGCCGGGCAGCATTCGCGGGTGTATCGATCGGCGGCTACGTGCTGTTCGAATTCTGGCGGCGAAACCGTGACCGAGTATCCGCACTTGCACTCATCGACACCAAGGCGCAACCAGACACGCCGGAAGGCCGCGCTGGCCGGTTGCAATCAGCCGCAGATGTCCTAGAGCGCGGCGTGGAACCATTCATCGAGAGCATGCTGCCCAAACTGTTGGGCGAAACCACTCGCCATGCTCGTCCAGATTTAGTAGAGGCGGCGCGAAAGATGATGTTGAAGATGTCGCCGGAAGATATCAGCCTGGTGCTGAAGGGAATGGCGGAGCGTCCAGATTCGACTCCCACGTTGAAAACTATCTCTGTCCCAGCCTTGATTCTTGTGGGCGATGAAGACACGCTCACGCCCGTGGCCGACGCTGAACTGATGAAGCAGAACATTTCCGGCAGTCAGATGAAGATAATTTCGCGAGTGGGACATTATTCCGTCTGGGAACGGCCCGAGGAAGCGGGAAAGGTGTTGCGCCAGTTCCTGGATGCAGTGCATGCGGCCTAGATCCTCAGAATCGGCCGGGTCATCCTGAGCGGCTTTTCGCGAAGGATCTTACGAAGCGATTGAATCGCTAAGACCGACATACAGGATCTAGGTTGAGTCGCGTCCCTGAGCTGTCATTACCACAATTTTCGGCTACAATTCTCGCCATGATTGACACCTTTCTTGTTCCCGAGAAGACGGTGGTAAACGCCAAGGGGGATGGCCCCGCTGTTGACGTCAGCATCGCGGCAAACCGCGTGTTTCTGCTGATCCTGAACATCACCAACATCATCGAGCAAGAGTCTCTCGACGTGAGCATTTTTGGGTCAGCCGATGGCGCGGCATGGAGTCCCAAGCCGATCGCGACGTTTCCGCAGAAGTTTTATCGCGCGCAGCATCCGATGCTGTTGGACGTCATCGCACATCCGGAAATCAAATTCGTACGCGCTCATTGGGAGGTCAATCGTTGGGGCCGCGGCACCGAGACTCCGATGTTCGAGTTTCACGTCAGCATGAGAGAAGTGCCAACCGAGATTCTCAAAGAAGCAACCGCCGACGCAAAAGCGCTGGCCTGAGATGTCGACTTAAGGCTCCTTCCAGTCGCCTACTGCGAAATGCACAAAGCAACCATCAAGAATCAATCCGCGGTAATGAATAAAGGCTCCACAGTTGTGATCCGTCCCGCCCGGAATGTCTCCGGTTCTGTACGGCTGCCGGGGGATAAATCCATTTCCCATCGCTACGCCATGCTGGCGGGAATCGCGGAAGGGAAAACGCACCTGGAGAATTTTTCTACCGCAGCAGACTGCGCCAGCACTCTCAAATGCCTCAAAGCCCTCGGAGTCGACTGGAAACGAAACGGGAACACGGTAGAACTCGATGGACGAGGCGCAAAGCGGCGCGCTCCAACTGCACCCTTGGACTGTGGCAACTCCGGTTCGACCATGCGCGTGCTGAGTGGAATTTTGGCCGGGCAGGACTTCGACAGTGAACTCATGGGTGACGAATCGCTCTCCCGGCGCCCTATGGCTCGAATCATCGCCCCGCTGGAACTGATGGGCGCAAAAATAACTTCTGCTGACGGCAGCCGTCCTCCGTTGAAAGTTATCGGTCGACCCCTGAAGGCGATTGATTACCACATGCCGGTGGCTAGCGCGCAGGTTAAGTCCGCGCTGCTTTTTGCCGGCCTGTTCGCGGAAGGAGAAACGCGTGTCGAAGAACCGGTGACCACACGGGATCATGGAGAGTTGGCTCTGTGCGCGTTCGGAGCAACCGTCAAGCAAAGAGGTAAGGAAGCGCGAATTCAGGGTGGCCAAAAACTGCACGCCATCGAGGCACACATTCCCGGCGATCTATCGAGTGCATCGTTTTTCTTGTGCGCGGCCGCCGTGTTTCCCGGATCTCAGCTGGTAATCAACGACCTTTTAATGAATCCAACCAGAACCCGTCTTGTCGATTTGTTGATTTCGATGGGCGCTGGTATCACAGTTACGCAACTCGAAGAACAGCATGGCGAATTGCGGGGCACACTCAAGATTGAAGGAAAAAGCCTGAGCGGAGCACTTGTCAGCGGCGCCGACACTGCCGCGCTGATTGATGAGATACCGGTGCTGGCTGCGATTGCTCCATACACTTCAGGCGGAATTGAAATCCGGGACGCGCAGGAGTTGCGAGTCAAAGAGTCGGACCGAATTGCCGCGCTTGCGACCAACTTGCGTGCCATCGGCGCCGAGGTGGAGGAACGAGCCGATGGACTGAAAATTCCCGGCGGACAGAAACTATGCGGCGGGGAAGTGGAATCCTTCGGCGATCACCGCATCGCAATGGCCTTCGCCGTGGCCGCCCTGCGCGCCGAGGGAGAGACTCGG
>MNGW01000057.1 GCA_001918935.1 Acidobacteriales bacterium 13_1_40CM_3_55_5
GAGCCGAGCGGGCAGAAGTTAAGTCGTTTCCGGCAGTCTGCAAGCCGGTCGGCATCCCTGATAAACATCTCCGCGTAAGCCAGCAACCAATGCGACATCAAAACCGGCTCAGCGCGTTGCAAATGGGTGTAGGCAGGCATGGCCGTGTTTCCAGAACGCTCGGCACGGTCGACCAACAGAGCGAGAAATTCCGCCAACTCCGCCCGCAACTGGTCAATGCAGACCCGGATATACAACCGAAGATCAGTGGCAATTTGCTCATTGCGGCTGCGTCCGCTGTGAAGTTTGTACCCCGTGTCGCCGATAAGGTTGACCAGGTTCTTCTCTACGAAGTGGTGAACATCCTCAGCTTCAGAGTCTTCAAGAAACGCTGGAGAGCCGGCCGCCTGCTCTGCGATCCGTTCCAATCCTTGGAGAATTGAAATGAGCTCGCTGGAAGACACGATGCCTGCATTCGCAAGCGCCCGAGCGTGTGCGCTGCTCGTGGCCAACTCGTGAGTTAACAATCGCCGGTCAAAATCAAAGGATCGCTGCCAGCGTTCAAAACCAGGGTCAAGCGGCTGGCGGAAGCGTCCGGACCACATCTTCATCTTGCAATCTCCATGCGCGCACGGGCACGCGAGCGAGCAGGCAAGCCGAGGATTCGAATGAACCCTTCGGCATCCTTCTGGTCGTAATTCTCACCCATCGTGAATCCCGCCAGATCGGTACGGTATAACGAGTATTCGGATTCGCGTCCCACCACTGCGACGTTCCCCTTATACAAAGAAAGTTTCACCGAGCCCGTAATATCTTTTTGCGTGGTTTCCACAAATGCATCGAGCGCTTCCCGCAGTGGCGTAAACCACAGGCCGAAGTAAACCAGTTCGGCATACTTCAAACCAACGTGCTGCTTGAAGTGGGCGACATCACGCTCCAGGCACAAAGCCTCGAGTTCGCGATGAGCCGTAATTAGCAGAGTTCCTCCAGGAGTCTCGTAGCATCCGCGTGATTTGATTCCTACGAAGCGATTTTCCACGAGGTCAACACGTCCGACTGCATTGCGAGCGCCAATCTCGTTCAACAACTCGACTAGAGACACGGGATCAAGCTTCATGCCATTGACCGAGATCGGAATTCCCTTCGCAAAGCCAAACGCCACCTGTTCGGCATGATCAGGGGCTTCTTGTGGAGAACGGATCAGTTGCCACGTGCTGTCTAGCGGCGCGTTCCCCGCGTCTTCCAATTCCCCACCCTCATGGCTGATGTGCCACAGATTTCGGTCGCGACTGTGAATCTTCTCCCGGCTGGCGGCAACCGGAATGCCGTGCTGCTCTGCGTAGTCCAGGCAATCTTCACGTGACTTCAGAGTCCACTCCCGCCAAGGTGCAATGACTTTGAGCTCGGGGGCAAGCGACTGATACGCCAGCTCGAATCTGACTTGGTCGTTGCCCTTGCCGGTGCATCCATGAGCAACGGCGGTCGCGCCTTCGCGGTTTGCAACTTCCACCTGGTGTTTGGCGATTACAGGACGCGCCAGCGATGTGCCCAACAAATATTTGTGTTCGTACACCGCGCCCGCTTGCAAGGCGCGAAACACGTATTCCGTCAGGAATTCCTCGCGGAGATCCTCAACCACCACTTTGCTGGCCCCGGTGGCATATGCTTTTTCAACCACAGCTTCAAGGTCATCGCCCTGACCGACGTCACCAACCATCGCGATCACATCATAGGAATAATTTTCCTTTAGCCACGGAATGATGATGGATGTGTCTAAGCCTCCGGAGTATGCAAGGACAACTTTTTCAGGCATGGGCGCTCCTAATTTGTAAACGGCTCATCTCACCGCCGAGCAACAACATGAGAATCGCTTTCTGCACGTGCAGACGATTCTCTGCCTGCTCGAAGACAACCGACTGCTCGGAGTCGATGACCGCATCGGTGATCTCCTGGCCGCGATGGGCAGGGAGACAGTGCATAAAAATAGCGTGCGATGCCGCGCTCGACACCAACTCTTCATTCACCTGATAAGGCTGAAAGATTTTGCACCGCTCCCCGGCCTCGTGCTCCCGACCCATACTCGCCCAGGTGTCCGTGTAAACCGCGTCTGCCCCCGCCACGGCTTCATAGGGGTCACAGCAGACTTCGATTGTGGCCCCAGTTTGCTGACCGATAGAACGAGCGTCGGCCACGATCTGGGCGTCGGGCTCATAACCCGAGGGAGCGGCGACGCGGATATGTGAACCCAAGCTCGCACAAGTAAGCAACAAAGAGTGGGCGACGTTGTTTCCGTCCCCGACATAGGCGAGGCAAATCTTTTTCAAATCACCAAATCGCTCTTGCAGCGTGAAGTAATCCGTTAATCCCTGACAGGGATGCTCCAGGTCGCTAAGTGCATTAATGACCGGAATGGAGGCGTGCTCCGCCATGCCTTCAATAGTTTGTTGGTCGAAAGTGCGCAATACAATCGCGTTAACCCAGCGTTCGAGATTATGCGCGATGTCGCTAAGTTTTTCTCGCGCATCGATTCGTTCGTGCGTCTGGTCCATAAAAAATGTCGTTCCGCCCAGGCTGGCCATGCCCGCTTCAAACGTAAGACGCGTACGCAGAGAGGGCTTCTCAAAGAACATGGCCATCTGCTTACCGGCCAAGGCACCACGAAATTCGGCCGGCAGGGATTTCATCAATCCAGCCAGGTGCAGAACAGCTTCCACCTCTGCTGGATTCAGATCGCGCGTGGAAACCAGATCACGGGACCAGAATCCTTTACTCTCTGGTACAGACGCGATTTGTGAAGTATTGAATGCCTGACTGTTCACCGCAGGCTCCTTTTTGTAGTTTTGCCAGCGCGCATCGGCGGTCGCTTTGCAGCGCTGGCACTCAAGGCCGAATCCAGTGCTCGTACTACTTCATCGACATGCTTTTTCTGAATGATGTAAGGCGGCAGGAATCGCAGCACCGTTTCTTGCGTCCGATTAATCAGGATTCCCTTTTGCAGCAGTTGTTGAACCGCGGCCTTGGCAGTGTCCGCGGAATCCAATTCCATGCCGAGCATGAGTCCCATACCACGTATTTCTTGAATGGACGTATGCCGGGTGCGCATGTCTTCAAGACCGGCGCGGAAGTAGTCGCCCACTTCCTGTATGTGATCCAGCAATCCGTCGAGGGTACGCAGAAATTCGATTGCTACGGCGCATGCCAGTGGTCCTCCACCGAACGTCGTGCCGTGCATGCCGGGATGCATTCCGCCGGCTACCCGGTTTGTGGTGAGCAGCGCCCCCAGCGGCAATCCCGCTGCCAGCGGTTTGGCTACCGTGAGGATGTCTGGCTGAATGCCGTAATGCTGATAGGCGAAGTAGCGTCCGGTACGGCCTAAGCCGCACTGAATTTCGTCGAGGATCAGGAGCGCACCGGTGCGGTCCGCCAATTCGCGCGCGACTTGAAGGAACTCAGGAGTGAGCGGGCGGATGCCACCTTCGCCCTGAATCGTCTCCAGACAAATGGCACAGACGCTGCCATCGAATTGGCGCTTGAGATCTTCAACGTCATTGAACGCAACAAAACCGACTCCAGGCACCAGTGGCGTAAAAGGGTGACGATACTTTTCCTGGCCGGTTGTCGCGAGAGAACCGAAAGTGCGTCCGTGAAATGAATTCTCGAGCGCAAGGAGGCGCCATTTCGCTTTGTGGCCATTGTTGTTCTGTGTGCGGGCGTAGGCGCGAGCCAGCTTCAGCGCGCCTTCCCAAGCCTCGGTTCCACTGTTGCAGAAAAATGCGCGGTCCAGGCCAGAGATTTTGGTCAAGCGTTTCGCGAGCTCTGCCTGGTATTCGTGAAAGAAAAGATTGGAGACATGAATCAGCCGGCCCGCTTGTTTTTTAAGAGTGGAGCTGATTGCAGGATGCGAATGGCCCAACGCGTTCACACCAATGCCACTCAGAAAATCCAGGTAGCGATTTCCCCGCGAGTCCCACAAATACAATCCGCGGCCCTTTTCGAAGAGAACCTTCTGACGATCGTAGGTCGGCAGCAACCATTTTTCTTCGGAACGGATGACGGTCGCGAGGTTCATCAAGCTGTCACCTCGGTTCCGCATTCAAGTTTGGTGAAATAGAACTGCGGCAGAATTTCCGCCTGAGCAGCGGGCAGAATGCGTACGCGTCCTACTCCCTTCTTCAACGCGTGGCTGCAAGCTTCTAGCTTGGGCAGCATTCCACCGGCTACTATGGAATGTTCGACTAAAGCGGCTACCTCGCGAATGTTCAACCAGGGAATCACTACACCCTCGGCATTCCTCACGCCCGCTACATCGGTGAGGAAAATCAGCGCGTCGGCATCGCACGCCACGGCGCAGGCGGAAGCCATCTGATCGGCATTGATGTTGTAGTACTCTCCATCGGAACCTAGCGCTACGGATGACATCACGGGGATACCACCCGCGCTCCAGATGGCTTCGATCCAGCGTGGCTCTGCCCAGGAAATCTCCCCCACAAATCCGAGGTCGTATCCTTCGGTCTGCTTCTTGCGGGCTCGGAAGGCCATGCCGTCCCCCCCGCACAGACCAACGGCCGGGTGTCCTGCTGCGGCAATTCCCGCTACCAGACTTTTATTGACGATGCCTGCCAATACCATCAGCGCCACGTCACGAGTCTCGGCGTCAGTGATACGGAGCCCGTTTACGAAATCGCTTTCCTTGCCCAACAGCTTGAGCGTGCGGGTAAGCGCGGTTCCTCCGCCATGCACTACCGCAATACGGTGCCCGTCGCGCGCCAGTTCCACGACGGCGTGAGCGCATTTGTGGAGGGTGGATTTATCTTCGAGGGCCGCACCGCCGATCTTGATCACGATCTTCACTGCAAGCCTTCCTCTTCTTTCCATCCATACATCAGGTTCATGTTCTGCACTGCCTGACCTGCCGCGCCTTTCAGCAGGTTATCCACGCAAGAAACCAGCACGAGGCGGCGCCCGTCTTCGGCAAGGCAGAAGCCGAGATCGCAATAATTCGTATGCAGAGAAAACTGAATTTCCGGGAGTTGCGGCGTGGCGAAGACACGGACCCAGCGCTTGCCAGAATAAAAACCACGGAAGCAGGACTCGATTTCGACGGGTTTCATCTCACGATTCAAGTGCACATAGAGGGTGGAGAGAATTCCCCGCGGGATAGGAAGCAAATGGGGAGTAAAAATCAATTCAGATGTATTCAGGTCTAACTGTTCGAGAATTTCTCCCACGTGCCGGTGGCCGAATACAGAGTACGCAGAGAGGTTATCGGCTACTGAAACAAAATGCGTGCGTGCATTTGGCTCCTTGCCCGCGCCGGAAACTCCTGATTTCGAATCTGAGATAATTCCTTTTTTCCGATCTACGATACCCGCCGCGAGCAAAGGAGCCAACGCCAGGATGACGGAGGTCGCGTAACACCCGGGATTGGCAACCAACGCTGCATGCGGAATGCGATCGCCATTTAGTTCTGGAAGTCCGTAGACAGCTTTCTCGGTGAGTTCGGCCGCCGTCACTGCATCTTCATCGCGGAAGCCGTAGATGGCACGGTGCTGAGCCTGTTTCAAGCGCCAGGCGCCGCTTAGGTCAATTACGCGAAGTCCTCCAGCGAGAGCCTCAGGAACGAGCGAGCGCGAGGCCTCGTGCGGAGTGGCGAGAAACAAGAGTTCTGTTTCGTGTTGCTGCAGCGCTGTCCATGAGAAGGGCTGTAGCGTAGGGCATCCGTTCCCGGCAAAAGACGGCGGCATCCCCGCAGACTTTTCTCCGTTCGTCTCGCTCTGGCGGCGAAGCAGCAAAGGCGTGTCCACTCGCGGATGGTGTAGAAGGAGGCGCGCCAATTCGCTGCCGGAATAGCCGGTGGCGCCTATCACTGCGGTTTTGAGTTTGGCCGGCATCAGGCAAGCATCTCGTGAGTGCGTGATGCAAGGCGGCTAGCGGCCCGCTTGTCCGGACAAACGATCAGGATGGTGTCATCACCGGCGATGGTGCCCACAGCTTCCGGCCAGTCCTCGCCATCCAGAGCCGCAGCGACGGGCTGAGCGCTGCCGACCGTGGTCTTGATCACCAGCAGATTCTGAGCGGGCCGCACTTCGAGCACAAACTCCCGCACCAATCGTGAGACTGGCGGCAAGGCAGATTCTGATGCGGTCTCTCCCTGCGGCTGAGCATAGCCTGTGGCAGTCTTCACTAAACCCAGATCGCGGATGTCTCGAGACAAGGTTGCCTGTCCGACTCGGAGGCCGCGGCGGCTCAAAGCGCGCTGCAGCTCTTCCTGGCTCGCGACTGGGCCACGCTCCAGCAAATCCAGGATGACCTTCTGTCTCAAGGGCTTGCTCATAGTGAATGTATATTCATCTGCATGAATAATTATTCATATTGTTAAGGGAATGGGAGTTGGTGTCAAGCAGAAAATAAACGGACCTTGGCCGGCGAGGTCTTTAGAGCGAACTTGTCGTTCACTCTGGTCAGTTCATGATGGGCAAACTCAGTGGTTTCGCGAAGCAGTGTTCAAGTTTTTGAAGGCGTTCCAATGCAACCTCCAGATTGGAGAGGCGGCAAGGCTCCAGTGTCATGACCGGCGCTGATCCCATGCTTCCGCTGGCCGATTGTTGTAGTACGGAATGCACGGACACTCCGCTTTCCGAAAGAACACGACTCACAGCATATGAGATATCTGCGTCTTTTGGCGCGCGCAGCCGCAAGTAGCGCGGCGATTCCAGGTCGTGGTTGAGTGGGTAAGCCTTCAGCTCTCGTGGGTTGGGCGATCCCAGAAAAGATTCTGGGCGGGATATCGATACCAGATCCGAAACGACAGCGACCGATGTAGGTCCGCCTCCCGCGCCGCGGCCGGAGAAAACAGTCTCGCCGCCGTGGACCCCGGCTGTGATCAGCACATTCTGATTGTCTTTAACCTGCGCGAGCGGCGACGCAAGCGGCACCAGGGCGGGTTGCACTGCTGCGTAAAGTTGTGTACCGCGTAATTCAGCAAGTGAGACTTGCCGAATGGTGCATCCTAGTTTTCTGGCGCACTCGAAATCGACGGCCTCGACGCCCTCGATGGAACGGGAATAAACATCCTGCGGACGCGGTTGAGCGCCGAGACCAACTCGCGCCAGGATCGTCAATTTGCAACTCGCATCAAAACCGCCGAGATCATGCGAAGGATCTGCTTCGGCGTATCCCATTTCCTGTGCTCGTGCGAGCGCTGTGGTAAAACTGACAACTTCGTTCTGCATCTGGCTCAGGATGTAATTGCACGTGCCATTGAGAACGCCAGTCAGCCGGAAAAGCTTTTCGCCTGCTAATCCCTGCTCAAGACCACAAAGTACGGGGACGCCACCGGCGACGGACGCTCCGTATAACAACCTTTGATTCGCTTTTCGCGCGAGCTCGAGCAGTTCGTCTCCTTCAGTGGCGATCAAATGCTTGTTGGCGGTGACCACGGACTTCCCTGCACACAGTGCTTGCCGTACCCAATCTCCCGCCGGTCGTACGCCGCCAACTAGTTCGACAATGACGTCTACGTCGCTGGCCAGGATCTCGTCGAAATTGTCAGTCCAACGCACCTGGCTCGGTACCCACGGAACCCGTTTCCGATCCACATTGCGGTTGTAAATATGCGTGAGGCGAAGCTGAAGAGAAGGACTGCAACATAGCAATTCGGTTACGGCTTTCCCGACGGTGCCAAAACCGAGAATTGCCACTTTACAAATCGATGGAAGGGGCTCGAGACGCGCACGACTGTGGGGCCGCTTTGCAGGTTCGTCGATAAGTGTGTCACGCAGACTTAGACCCATGATTCACCTGCCTGGCACAATGCGTGCGAAGAGTCATCCAACGGCTGGACTTTTTCCGGCGGGAAGAACAAGCGATGGAGGCGCTGGACCGCTTCTTCCGCTTTCGACTCATCGACCAGAAAACTGATGTTTCGTTCCGAGGCGCCCTGACAAATCATTCGAACGTCGATATCGGAAATGGCACGGAATACTCGGCTGGCAATCTCCGGCCGCCGCCGGATCTTCTCACCTACCAGGCAAACCAGTGCCTGGTGATTTTTCCATCGCACTTTTGCCAGACCCTGGAGTTCTTCCGCGATCGCAGGCAGGGCTGCGGTCGTACTCACCAAGACTGACAAACTGCCTCGGGATGCGGACAACAGATCGAGACTGTAGTGATGCCGCTCGAACACATCGCAAACTTCGCGAACCAGTTCTGGAGCCAGCCAACGCAGCGGTTCGACATCGACTGATGCGACACCCCGCTTCACACTAATCGCTTTTACCTCGATATCATCGCTAGTATGAGCAAGGATCTCAGTTCCACTGCACTCGGGATTGCGTGAATTACGGACCCAGACGGGGATATCGTGGCGCATGGCCGGCAGCAGCGTCGCGGGATGTAAGACCTTGGCCCCGAAATACGCCAGCTCAGCAGCTTATCAACGTCGGTCCAGATTTCGATTCGCTGCGCCCCCAGTGCGGCTCCTACGATTGCAGCACTGAAATCCGATCCGCCGCGGCCAAGAGTCGTGGGGATGCCGTCGCGTGTGGAGCCGACAAATCCGCCGAGCACTGGAACACGCCCCGTCTGCAACAGGGGAAGTAGTACAGATTCCACACGTTGATTGGTTTCTTCCCACAGTGGGGTGGCGCGAGTATGAGCTGCGTCGGTGATGATGCACTGCCTTGCATCCACCCAGGCAGCTTCGAGGCCACTAGCCAGAAACGCGAAACTTAGAAGCTTGCTGGAAAGAAACTCGCCTAAACCGAGAAAGTGATCTTGCACCCGAGGAGCGAACTGTCCATCCGCCGCAGTGCTGTCGATCAAGGTATGTAAAAGTTGGAATGCACGCTCCAGTTGGGAGCACAAGCTCTTGTGTTCGTCTGCACTCAAAAGTTCAGCAGCAACCTCTGCGTGTCGCTGGCGCAGGCGTTCAAGAATCTCTTTGGCGGATTCGCGTTTCCCTTCCGCGGCAGATTTTCCTGCAGTTACGAGTTGATCGGTGACCTCGGCCAAGGCGCTGACCACCACGATGGGTCGATATCGTCGCTGTCGTCTTACCAGTTGACTGACCCGGCGGATGGCCGCTGCATCTTCCACCGAGGTGCCGCCAAATTTCATCACAACAAAGTCGGATCGCCAATTCACGGCTTCCTTATTTCGCGCAGGCAAGTCGCTCATCTGGGTCGTTCCTTTCATGTTCACTAGATTTGGCGCAATAAAAAAACCCACCTGCCATTTGCTTCTGGCGGTGGGTCTTATTACCTGTTCAGAACTTGATGTTTCTCAGCTCACCAGGCACCCTCCCCCAGAAGACACGTAATTCGTGTCGATGTGCGCATCGATGTAATTCGCATGGCCTTCTGGGGAGTGATAGTCATTTCCGACGAGGTGCCTCGAAATTAGTTCTGTTGCTCCCTGCCGTATCTGGTTGCGGGAGGCTCCGGTTTGAGTCCTTCCTCGAAAAACTCGACCAGTCGATCAATCAGCCGGCGGCGGCCGCCAATGACGTGCAGTCCGCTTTCGTGCTGGTGTTCTTCGAGAATCTTATTAAGGCTGCTTTCCAGCTCCTTCATAACCATACTCCTCTAGCTGGATTTTTCAGGGTACAGTGCTTCCCGCTACCCTGAGATTACTCTTAATACCTTAACAATTATCGATGCCAATCCAAAATCGGAAATTGCGATTGAGCCCATCGACAAATGAGATAGGCTCCGAATCTCATTTCAAGGCTGCCGCCATTTGCCGCACGGTCGTGATGAAAGTGCTGGCCGCGCGGGTGGGTGTGCGATCGCGCCGGTAAGCGAGGCCAAGCTCCCGCCAAAGCTCTTCGTCCTTCAGCGCAATGAGTTTGACGCGGCCCGCGAGTACCTGGTCCCGGGCGAAGCTTGCGCTGATCAACGACACACCGAGCCCGGCGGCAACAAAGCTCTTGATCATCCCCACGCTGGGCAGCTCCATTCTTACTTGAAGCTGGGCGGCATAAGGACGGAAAAGTTTATCCATCAATCGCCGCGAGTATCCGGTCTTTGGAAGCAACAGAGGCTGCTTGGCAATCTCGCTGACGGGCACAACGTCATGTTTCGCCAATGGATTCTGCGGGCTCACCATCAACATGAGTTGATCGCGAAAGATCGGAAACGCTTTCAGGCTGGCAGATTTGACTGGCAAGGTCACGATGCCGACATCAATTGTGCCGTTCTCCAATTTCTCTACGATCTTGTAACTGAAATTTCGGTAAATGCTGATTTGCACGCCAGGATGCAGATTGCAATATTTTGCAAAAACGTCTGGCAACACATACAAACAAGTTGCTTCGTTAGCTCCGACTACGACCGTGCCTCGCGGGGTCGCGCCCTGATCGGCCACGGCGAGCAGCGATTCGTCACGCATTTGCAGCAACCGCTCGGCATATGCGAACAGCACTCTTCCCGCGGGAGTCAGAGTGACATCTTTTCCGGAGCGGTCCAGCAGACGGTCTCCGTATTCCTGCTCAAGCTGGCGTATCTGTGCGCTTACCGCGGACTGCGAACGAAATACTTTCTGTCCAGCGCGGGAGAAGCTGCCCAGCTTGGCTACTTCCAGGAACGTGACTAGCTGATCGAAGTCCATGAACGTCGCACGATTATAGCGGAGTGTGTGAGTCGAACCGGGCAGATGTCACATAAGTACAGGCTCTTCGGACAGTACGGTCTGCGGCACTTCCAGCGGCGCGGCAGTTTTCGGTCGTTTAAGCCTGGCGAGGATAGCGGCCCAGGTTTCGGCAATCGTGCACGGCGGCTGCACAGGTTCAACACGCAGGAAAGAGAGAGGACGACCGGTATTCAATAAGTGGGCAGCCCGTGGACTGTCCGTAAGACGCAAATGTTTACGCAGAACGCGACGCAACCATAACTCTTCTCTGACCTCAATCGGAGCCAGGCGGACGGATTGCTGGTTATAGTCGTGTCCCCCGATCGAATCGGGCAACAGATAAGTAAGACCACCTGTCATCCCCGCTCCCAAATTTGTGCCTGCTGGCCCGAGGATCACAGTTACGCCTGCAGTCATATACTCACAACCGTGTTGACCGATGCCCTCCACTACCGCTAACGCGCCGCTATTGCGAACCGCGAAGCGCTCTCCCGCACGCCCAGCAATGTATAACTCTCCACTGGTCGCGCCATACAGAGCAGTGTTGCCCGCCAGCACGTCGCCGCGCAACGATGCATCCGGTCCGGCGGTGATGGCGACCGTACCTCCACATAGGCCTTTGCCCACGTAATCGTTGGCTTCGCCCAGCAACCGGAAATTCAATCCCGCGATCAGAAATGCGGCGAAGCTCTGTCCCGCGCTGCCAATGAACTCGTGATTAACAGTAGTTCCCGAAGATCCATGACGTCGTAACATTTCTCCGCTCAAATGGGCGCCGATGGCGCGATCCGCGTTCGTGATCCGGAAATCGTGTGGCCGCGTTGTCAGGATATCGAGTTCATCCACGGTACGATTCACGTTGACATGTAACCGGCTGTCATCTTCCCGAGGGCATGCTCGCTGAGCAGAGTTTGGAACGGGGTCGAGCAGGTTGGACAGCGACCGCACAGTGTCCGGACTACGTGGCTTTAATCTCCGGACGTCGCCGACGATTTCGTCGATGGAATGTGCGCCCATGCCTGAGAGAAGTTCCCGTACTTCGGCGGCTATTCCGCGGAAATAGGTCTCGACCATCTCTGGCTTTCCCGCAAAACGAGCGCGTAATTTTTCATCCTGGGTCGCGATACCGACTGGGCAGGTGTTGAGATGACACTGCCGCGCCATCACGCATCCGATGGCGAGCAAAGCCGCAGTACCGAAACCGAATTCGTCCGCGCCCAACAATGCACCAATGATGACGTCGCGTGCGAACTTGAAACCTCCGTCCACCCGCAAACGTACGCGAGCACGCAGGCCGGTGCGCACCAAAGCGCAATGAGCGTCACGCAATCCGACTTCCCAGGGCAGACCCGTATTTTTAATGGAGGTGATCGGCGACGCGCCCGTTCCTCCATCGTAGCCGCTGATGGTGATGACGTCCGCTCCCGCTTTGGCCACGCCAGTGGCGATGATTCCAACCCCGGCGCTCGAGACCAATTTCACGCCGATTCGCGCGTGCGGATTGACCGCGCGCAGATCGTAGATCAGTTGCGCGAGATCTTCGATGCTGTAGATGTCATGGTGCGGAGGAGGAGAGATCAGGCTCATGTTCGGCACAGCGTGCCTGAGTCGTGCGATATATACCGACACCTTGCTCGCCGGAAGTTGACCGCCCTCCCCCGGCTTCGCTCCTTGAGCGATCTTGATTTCCAATTCATCCGCGTGGACCAGATACTCCGCGGTTACGCCAAATCGCGCGGAAGCCACCTGCTTGACGCGGTTATTCGCCTCGCCGCCGTCGCGGTAAATTTCCGGATCTTCTCCGCCCTCTCCAGTATTGCTGCGACCGCCAAGCCGATTCATGGCAATGGCGAGCGTGCGATGTGTCTCCGGTGAAACTGCTCCTAGCGACATGGCTTGGGTGCTGAATCGGCTGAGCACCGACGCTTCGGATTCAACCTGGTCCAGGGATGAAGCGGGCCCGGAAGCAATTTCCAGTAGATCGCGGACGGCCACTGGCTCCCTCTCGCCGTGAAGCTCACTGAATGCACGGTAGTTTTCTTCACTAGGTGACTTGATGTAGCGGTGCATTCGCTTCACGAGTTCAGGAGAACTGGAATGCAGCTCACCGTTGTGGCGAAAGCGATATAAGCCCGTATCGCGTAACGCGAGTCCTTCGCTGGCGAATGCTGCGTTATGGCGGTCGAGGCAATCCTGCAGTAGATCGCTTAAGCCCTTGCCACCCAGCGTGCTGCTTACGTCTTCGAAGAACTCAGCGCACAGATCAGCGTCGAGGCCTATGGTTTCGAAAAGCTGACTATTGCGGTAGCTGGCAAGCGTTGAAATTCCCATCCGGGCGATTACTTTGCGGAGGCCTTTTTCAACGGACGCCCGATACCTGCTCGCACCGTCGGGTCTTAGGTTCACAGCCTGTTCTAGAGCGAGATAAGGACAGACTGCGCTAGTGCCAGCCGCAACCAAGAGCGCAATGTGATGAGTGTCGATGACTTGGCCGGTTTCAATTACGAGCGGGATCCGCCACGCACCAGCTTGCAGCATAGATTTCCAGACCGCAGCTAAGGCCAGTAGCGCTGGCAGAGCACTATGCTGCGCGTCTACACCACGATCGGTGAGTACAATCAAATTCGCGTTCGCACAATTGGTTGATTGCGCCTCTGCCTGGATGCGGCTTAATGCTGCCTCCGCGCCCTCGAGCCCCAAGGCGATCGGGAAAGTGAAATCAATTCGGCGAACCTGTCCGAGCCGCTGCTCCAACTCCGCCAATTGGCCGCCGTCCAGCAGAGGGGAGTTGAGCACCACATTATCGCCGAGAAAAACTTTCAGCGACATCACATGGCTTTCACGCAAAGAATCAATGGGAGGATTGGTGACCTGTGCGAATCGCTGTTTGCAGTAATCCCAGAGCGGGCGCCGCATACTGGAGAGCGAAGCGGGCGGCGTGTCGTCGCCCATGCTCCAGACTGCTTCCTGACCCTGTTCCACTAAAGGTTGGAACAGTAGACGAAACTGATCTTCGCTCCAGCCAAGAGCAGCCATTGCTTTCTTTGGCTCGGGTGTAGGTTGGAGAAATGCCGTAGCAGTCGGGCCCACCTCCATTGCGACAGGGCATGAGACTGGCCGTATTGTGGAAAGTTGCAACGATTCGTGTGGACGGAGAAATTCTCCAGTAACGGAATTTACCAGCAGGATTTCGCCCGGCCCCAGACGCTGTCGCTCCACGACTTGCTTGCCGTGCAGATCGGCAATCCCGACTTCTGAACCAACCACTAGCAAGCCGTCCGACGTCAACGTGTAGCGCAGAGGCCGTAATCCATTGCGATCAAGTTTGGCGCCGACTGTGAAACCGTCTGTGAAAATTAGAGCCGCGGGACCATCCCATGCTTCCTGTTTCCGAGCATGATCCTCGAGAAATTGCTGAAGCGGCACCGACATATTAGAAGCGTTTTCCCACGCAGGCGGAACCATGCACAGCATTGCTTCAGCCGGGCTGTAGCCTCGACGCAAGAAAACTTCCAGCCCGTTATCGAAGCTGGCAGAGTCGCTCACGCCCTCTTCGAACAAACGAAGTTCTGACCGAAGGCCGAGACTTTGTAGCAATCCCGGTTGACGGGCACGAAGCCAGCGTCGATTGCCACTGATGGTATTGATTTCACCGTTGTGGGCGACGGATCTAAAAGGTTGCGCCAGCGACCAACTGGGTTGCGTGTTGGTCGAATAGCGCTGATGAAAGATCGCAAAGCGGCTTTCAAATTCCGGATCCGCCAAATCAGGATAGAAAGCAGGAAGTTGATCCGGTGTGAGGAGTCCCTTATAGACAACCGTCCGCGAAGACAGCGAACTGAAGTAGGTTCCGCGTGGAGCGTCGGCCTCCACTTCTTTGCGGAGCCGAAACAGCGTGTCTTCGAACTGCGCACTTTCTTGCAAAGGAGTGAAGAAGCATTGTCGTATCAGCGGAAGCGTTTCGGTGGCGCGAGGGCCGACAATGGACGGATCGGTAGGGACAGTTCGCCAACCCACGCATTGCAGCCCCAGCTTTCTTGCATGCGCTTCGATGAGATCACGCGCCGGCCCCTCTCCGAACCGGGCTAGAAAAATCATTCCGAGTCCAAACTGCGTCGGCAGTTCTGTCCCAGCTCGCCGGGCGCAGTTTCGGATGAACTTCTCGGGAATTGAAGTCAGCAGACCTGCACCGTCACCGCTACGACCATCCGCATCTACACCTCCGCGGTGCGCCAGGCGTTTTAATGCCTCCAGAGCGCGCTCCACGATTTCGTGCGAGGCCTTGCCGCCGAGTTTAGTGACGAAACCCACTCCACAGGCGTCGTGGTCCATCGGGATGAGATGGTTTTCCATCTATCATGTCTATCGCTCAAACAGGCAGGAAAGTACAATCGAGAATTTCGATGACCGTGATGGATTTTTCGGAGAAGGCCTGGCGCCATCAAAACGAAACGCCAGGGGTTAATTCTCTTCGCAAGTAACAGTAGCTTCGATTTGAATCAGCGGCGAGACAACAGAAGCATCGGCTGCGTGCAAGCCGCATTCGGTCTTGCGGAAACCGGCCCAGCGTCCTGCGCGCAAATCTTCCCCGGGCTGGATTGCGCGCGTGCAATGGGTGCATCCAATGCTGGGATAATTGCGATCGTGCAGCGGGTTATATGGTATGTCGTGCTTGTGGATGTAACTCCAGACCATTTCGGCAGTCCAGTCTGCAATGGGATTGATCTTGACCAACTGAAACTTCGAATCCCATTCCAGCTTGTGAGCGTGGGCTCGCGTGGCGGTCTGATCTCTGCGGATCGCAGTGATCCAGGCGCGTAACTCCGCCAACTTCTTCTTCAATGGCTCAACTTTTCTCAGGCTGCAGCACTGGTCGGGATTCCGGCTCCACAACTCCGGGCCATGAATGCCTTCCTGCTCTTCGGGAGTTAATGTTGAATAGATCCTCTCTACTTTGATCGCATAGCGCTTCTCGACCCGATCAATCAGGTCGTAAGTTTCGGGAAACAGGAACTCGGTGTCCAGCGTGAAAATTGTGAGCGGAAGGTGGGATCGGGAGGCGATATCAATCAGCACCATTCCCTCAGGACCAAATCCGGATGCCATGGCCACATCCTGCCGGAAGGTGGTGGCCGCCCAGCGGAGTGCTTCCTCCGGCCGCCATGATTCCGCTGATAATTGAACGTGCTCTAAATGGTCTTTCACTCTGGTCGCCCCGAATTTTCCGTATTTCCCGGGCTGTGCGCCAAGGATTCCGACTGTGCAACAAGCGGAAGAAACTCATCGATCGTGCTGCGAGTGGAAAACTGCTCTTGCAAAGAAGCATGTTCCGCAAGTCGTACCACCTCACCTACAACCAGCAACGTAGGTGGAGACAATCGAGGGGCGGAACGCAACTCTTCGATGGTCGTCTTGAAAACTCTTTCCTCTGGACGCGTAGCTTGCGAAATAATGGCGCACGGCGTTGAGCCTTTGACGCCCGCTGCAACCAGTTGGCGTGCCGTAGCCGCATAGGCATAGCCCGGCATGTAGACGACGACAGTTGCTGTTGGGGAAATAGAAGCTGGCCAGTCACTGGTGTTGGCAGCGCTCGAATGATGATTCGTAATGAAGATCAACGACGACGAAAACCGGCGATGAGTCAGAGGAATTTGCGCTGTGGCAGCAGCGCCGAGAGCGGCCGTTACTCCGGGGATAACTTCGACCTCAACGTTTGCATTGCGCAGCGCTTCAATCTCTTCCCCGCCCCGCCCGAATATAAGTGGGTCTCCCCCCTTTAAACGCACTACCTGCAAGTCTAAAAGCCCATAATTAACCAGCAGTGTGTTAATCTCAGCCTGAGTGGCGCTTTTCCGTCCGCAACGTTTTCCGACGTTGTGAAGCTGCGCCGTGGGAGGCACAAGTGAAAGAATTTCGGGTCCGACTAGGTCATCGTGTAGCACCACGTCGGCCGCTTTCAAAACCCTGAGCGCTTTTAACGTAAGCAGTTCGGGATCGCCCGGTCCTGCACCCACTAGATAGACTTTACCTGCCATAACTTTTCTCCCTTGGTTGACTCTCTCTTTCAGCGAAGGCATCGCGGCTGGCCAGTTCGTGCAGCAGTTGGCGACGACTCTCCGGATCGATACCGCTGGCAAATAGTCTTTCTCTGATCTGTCCCAATTCTTCCACCCATCCCGCGTATTCCGGTCCGAACTGCGCCTCGAGTTCACGACGAATCCGTTGCGCCAGCGCGGGACTCTGCCCCTCGGTCGAGATCGCGACCTGAAGTTGTCCTCTACGAACCACCGCGCCGTAGTAGAAATCGCAGTGCTTGGGATCATCCACGGCATTGCACAAAATGTTCCGCTGCTGAGCTTCACGGAAGACAGTTCCGTTCACGGCGCTGGACGAAGTCGCCGCAATCACCAAGACTGTTCCGTCCAAGTCCGCGGCCTCGAAACTCCGGGCTTCCCAGGTAATCACTCCAGCGCTTGCCCATTCCTCCACCGCAGCGTTCGCCTGAGGCGCAATCACTCGGACATTCGCACCGGAATCAAGCAGGCTGCGAATCTTGGACTGCGCCACATTGCCTGCCCCAACCACCAGGCATTTGCGGCCCTCGAGTTTGAGAAATAGAGGAAACAAACTCATCACTAGCCCTCCACCGCGTGCGGCACTCTTCCGGGAGAGGGATCGCGCATCGCGGCGGCGATCACTTCCCCTGCCAAGGATTCCCGCAAGTTCTCGTCACTGTGCCGCGCAAAGAACTGGCGCAGGTTTTCTCCCGGCCGACGTTCATCGAGATAACGGCGCAGCAGGCGCTCGATTGCATCCGGCACTTCATTGGCCAGGCAGCGATATCCGATGGGACGAGCAATACCCTGATTGAGGCCGACCGCGCCGCCGACGCAGAAGTAGTAGGCATCCTGCAAACGGCCGTCCACCTTGATCTTCTTACCTTCGATTCCGATATCGGCGATCCAGTGCTGACCACAACTGTTGGGGCATCCGGTAACGTGAAGTTTCAGGTGCTGCTCGAATCCGGGCAGTCTTTCTTCCAGTTCTTCCACCAGCCAGCGCGAAAAACTTTTGGTCTCTGTGATGGCGAGCTTGCAGAATTCGGAACCGCTGCAGGCAATCGCGCCGCGCCAGAATGGAGAACCTCCAACGCGCAGTCCGACGGAATCCAGTTCGATCGCCAGTGCTTCCACATTGCGATGGGGCACGTTAATGATCAGCAGGTTCTGCATGTTGGTTGTCCGGAGCTCGCCACTGGCAAAGCGTTCAGCCAGATCGGCTGCGGCACGCATCTGCTGTGCCGTGATCCGACCGCGCAATACTGCCGCGCCCAGGTAGCAGAACTCAGACTGTTTCTGGGGATGAACTCCAACGTGATCCCGATAAATGTCGTTGGGTGAAGTCTCCGAGACCGCAGGATCCAGGCGGAAACCTATTCGCTGCTCCAGTTCCGCTTGAAAACTCTCCGGAGTCCACCCATGTTTCAGGAATAAAAACTTGAGTCTCGCCCGTTCACGGTTTTCGCGGAGCTTCTCGCTATCACGGAAGATCTCAGCAACGCCTTTAAGGACAGGTATCGCCTGCTTCCAGCCCACGAATGCGTTTAAACGCAAGCCGAGGTGCGGATCGGTGGACAATCCTCCGCCCACACGAAGCGAGAAACCGATTTCCGAGTCTGCGCCACTGGTGCGGCGAATCGCAGTCAGGCCAACATCGTTAATCTCGGGGTAAGCGCACCACACGCTGCATCCGGTAATGCAGATCTTGAACTTCCGCGGTAAGTTGTAGAAATCGCCATTGCCAACGAAGAATTGATTGGCTTCGAGCGCCAATTGCGAGGTGTCGCAAATCTCGTCGGCATCCACTCCGGCGAGCGGGCAGCCGGTAATGTTGCGAGTGTCGTCACCGCATGAACCCTTGGTGGTCAGCCCGGCGCTCCACAATTGATCCAGCAATTCGGGCAGAGCTTCGATCGTCACCCAATGGAGTTGAATGTTTTGCCTTACGGTAAGATCGGCGGAGCCACGCGCGTAGCGTTCAGTGACTGAGGCGATGGTTCGAAGCTGGTGGGAAGTAAGTAAGCCGCTGGGAATGCGAATGCGGACCATGAAGTACGGCAGTGCCCTGCCCTCACCACCTTGTCCACCGACGACGCCAGCGCCGTCTCCCTGGGTGTAAACACCCCACCAGCGGAAGTACGTCCCGATCCACTCTGGCGGAATCGAAGTGAAACCTTCGCGCGAAAAACGGCGAATTTCGTCGAGGCCTTCCCAGGGATTCTTCTCCCTCTTGAGTCGCTCGACGCGTTGCGCTTTCGTTTCTGTAACTGAATTTGGCATAAAAAAACCCACCGCCAGCGATTCGCACTGGCGGTGGGCCGATAAGTGCTGAGTTTAAGAAATTCTTAGGTCAGCAGCCTCCCTGCGCCAGTGGACACACGCATACAACAACAAGTACAGAACTGGCAACAAGCGTAGGAAGCCGACATCATCGTTTTCATAGTAGAGATTAGACGGGGAGCTGTCAAGATTGCTGGTGTGAACTTTGCATCGAAACTTTGAATCTTGTCCATCGAAAAAACGCGGGCGTAGGTCCGTAACCACAACCTCCCGAATGAAATTTGAGCTGTTGTTCGAATGACGATCCTTGAAAAGTAATCGGCGCCCGAATACAGGCTCCAGTTCGCGGATGCCGAGCACCAACTGGCGCCGCGGCGACGGGGAGAGCTATGGGAATCGTCAAAATCTGGACCCCCTCCGTGATTTGGGATCGGGGTCAACCGTTTTTCATGAGTAGTCCCGTGTTCGGGGCTGGGGGTTTCTGGGCGCTGGAGTGGGAGTATCTTACGCAGTAGGGGAATAAGCCCCAGCCAGTGGCAAATGGTGCCTTTGCCTTGCTAGCGAAAGGGTAGCCCGTAAACCGGCAAATCAGAAGATTTATCTTCGAGGTTGTGATCAAGCCTCCATTGACAGTGATTGGATCTGTCGTAACCTCCGTTTATTGGGTTCTGTACGGATGGTGGGGCGAGAAGCGGTTAATGGCAAAGGAACAAAGTAAGCTAACACAGGAGGTTCAGGAGCGGTTCTGGTTTCTATTCGGAGAGCGCAGCCGGCCAGATCGTCGCTAACAAGGACACCGGACAGCTTTCCAAGTTAAAGTCTACCGTCGTCACGGTTGCGGTTGACGGTCTGCTTTTTCGCTTTGTCCATTGGCGTGACAACCGTCAGGTGCATGTCGCTTCAGAGCGTCTACCTGACGAATGGCACGAACTCTCAGCGATACTCGACGTAATGGAGCCAGACAAAGTTCGTCGCCATTCAGTCATTTTCTTTCAGGACGCGATCGCGTTGCTGAGGGACCATATGGATCGCATCAAGGAAGCCTTTTCGCCGGACCGCTACCCTCAGGTAAAACAACAGCTTGAGCACGCCTATCGCTATGAGATGGCGGTCACGCGCCAAGTACAAAACGAGATCAACCGAGGATTAGGCGCACTCTAGCACCCAACAACGGGCAAGGGATCGGAGACTCGCCCGCTCACTCGCGCGCCCCGCGCCGCCGTACCAAACCCAACCCCAAATTGCAGAGGGTGTCCGGATTTTGACGGCTCCAATAGCTCTCCGCGGCGGCGCGTTGACTTGCCCTACCTACCCACCTAACATGTCATCCAAATGATCGGACAAATCATCTCGCATTACCGTCTCGCTGAAAAGCTCGGCGGCGGCGGAATGGGAGTGGTTTATAAGGCTGAGGACATTAAGTTAGGCCGCTTTGTAGCTTTGAAGTTCCTGCCCGAGGATGTAGCCAAAGATCCGCAAGCGCTAAGCAGATTCCAGCGCGAGGCGAAAGCTGCATCGGCTCTGAATCATCCCAATATCTGCACCATCCACGAGATCAATGAACAGAACGGTCAGGCGTTCATCGTCATGGAATTCCTGGAGGGGATGACGCTCAAGCACCTGATTGCAGGCCGGCCAATGGAGACGGATCAAGTGCTTGAGTTAAGCGCGCAGATTGCAGATGGGTTGGACGCGGCACACGCAAAGGGGATCGTACACCGTGACATCAAGCCGGCCAATATCTTCGTGAGCCAACGCGGTCACGCCAAGATCCTGGACTTCGGACTGGCCAAAGTTACTTCTCCCAAGATAGTTGCGGTTGCGGGAACATCGGCAACACCAACGATGGGCGAGGAACATCTCACAAGCCCGGGTGTGGCGTTGGGTACCGTAGCCTATATGTCGCCGGAGCAGGCGTTGGGCAAGGAATTGGATGCCCGCACAGATTTGTTTTCGTTTGGGGCTGTGCTTTATGAAATGGTTACGGGCACACTTCCATTTCGGGGTGACACCTCAGCTGCCCTGTTCGATTCCATCCTGCACAAAGCGCCGAGCGCTCCGGTGCGCTTAAACCCAGAATTACCGGCTGAGCTGGAAAGAATCATCAACAAGTCACTGGAGAAGGACCGCAAGCTGCGTTACCAGACCGCTTCCGACCTGCGGGCGGACCTGGAGCGGTTGAAGCGGGATAGTGATTCCAGCCGAACAGCGGTAGTTGCCGCTGAAGAACCAGTCGGGCTACCGAGCAGCGGCGCCTTTGCGAGCCCTTTCCAAACTCCGAGCAAGGGAACGGCAGTGGCCGTGCAGACGCCGGCTTCAGGAACGAGCGTTGCGGCGCGGAGTCGGTTTACGCGGAGATGGTGGGTGGGCTCGCTTGCGGCGGGGGCGCCAGTTGACGGAAAAAGATTCCATCCTGCTCTCCGATTTCGTGAACACGACAGGGGATCCGGTTTTTGATGGCACGCTGAAACAAGCCTTGGCGGTGCAACTGGAGCAGTCGCCATTCTTGAATATCTTTCCGGGGGAGCGTGTCCGCGACACCTTGCGCTATATGGGACGCTCTGCCGATGAGCGGCTCACGCCCGATGTGGCGCGCCAAATCTGCCAGCGAGAAAGCATTAAAGCCGTGATGAACGGCTCCATTTCCAGTATAGGAAGCCAATACGTGGTGGGCGTGGATGCAATCAATTGTCAGACCGGAGACACTCTGGCACGCGAGCAAGTCGAGGTAGAGAAGAAGGAGCAGGTGCTGGGCGCAGTGGGCAAAGCGGCTTCACGCTTGCGCGGCAAGTTGGGTGAGTCGCTGGCTTCGATAAAGAAATTCGACGCGCCCGTGGAGGAAGCCACCACTTCATCACTGGAAGCGCTGAAGGCATTCAGTCTGGGTGAGGCCGAGCGGTCAAAGGGATCGGAGTTGACTGCCATCCCGTTCTATAAACACGCCGTCGAACTGGACCCGAATTTCGGGGTCGCCTACGCGCGACTGGGCCAGTCCTATGCCAACAGCGGACAGAGTGAGCTGGCCGCCGAAAAAACCAAGCTGGCATTTGAGCGGCGAGAGCGGGCCAGTGAACTGGAGAAGCTCTACATTTCCACCCACTACTACGACAACGTCACCGGAGAACTGGACAAATCGATCGAGGCCTATCAGCTCTGGAAGCGGACTTATCCGCGAGACTCCATTCCAACCAATAATCTTGGCGTGGCTTACAGCAGCATGGGCAAGTTTGACCAAGGGTTAGAGGAAGCGCAGGAAACCATGCGCCTAGATCCCAATAGCGCTTTCAGTTATGGGGTTTTGGGAGGGGCGTACCTCGGCCTCAACCGGCTCGCCGAGGCTAGGGCAGTCCGTCAGAAGGAGATAGCACGTAACTTGGGTTCGACGAATAGCCACCGGGACCTGTACATGCTGGATTTTCTAGAAGGCGACACGGCCGGCATGCAGCGCGAGGCGGAGTGGGCAAAAGGAAAGCCCGATGAATTCTTCATGCTCGAAACTGTTGCTGAAGCGGCCGCCTTTTCCGGCCAGCTGCGGAAATCGAGAGAGGCCTACCACCAGGCAATCGAATCGGCGCAACGGGGAAAGTTCGAAGAGGGTGCGGCCGGCATTGCGGCCCGGCAAGGGATGACGGAAGCTATGTTCAGCAACTCACTGAAGGCGCGTGAAGCCGCGCAGGCGGCAGTTGCCGTGAATCGAAGCCGGTTCACGTTGATCTTCGCCGGGATGGCACAGTCGATGGCGGGCGACGTGCGCCAGGCGACTGGTACGGCAGATGAGTTGAGCAAGCGCTTTCCTACCGATGCATTCGTCAATAGTGTTTGGGTACCCTCCATTCGTGGCGAGATCGAGATCAACCGAGGCAATCCTGGCAAAGCGATTGAATTGCTGCAGGCGGCATCGCCTTATGAGTTTGGTTTCTTCCCACGAATGCTGCCGACATACGTTCGCGGCCAGGCTTACCTTCGGGCAAGACAAGGGAAAGAAGCTGCAGCCGAGTTTCAGAAAGTCCTGGACCATCGTGGGTCCTGCCAGACTTCACCGCAGTGTGCCCTGGCTCATCTCCAGTTGGCGCGGGCGCGCGCTTTGTCGGGCGATGCGACTGGTGCCCGCAGCGCCTATCAGGACTTCTTCGCCATTTGGAAAGATGCCGACCCCGACATTTCGATCCTCAAAGAAGCCAAGGCCGAGTATGCGAAGTTGAATTGACGACATCGGCGGCTGCGCAAGCCTAGGAGGGGCGATAGCCGAATAACTTTCGGCACTCCGGTCTTAGAAAACCGCCGAACACGGGAGCGTCAAGGCCGCCTTTTTCAAGGACGTATTTGCACGAAATCAGACAGGCGCGCCATTTGAATTCCTCGGTCCCATGTTTCTTGCCGTAGGCGGTTATGTCTTCCTGGGAAACCCCAAACACCACAGCTCCGACCTTCGACCAGACGCAGGCGCCGGCGCACATCGCACACGGTTCGTGGGTGGAATACAAAACGAAATCCGGCAGATACCGGCCGTAGCCAGAGGAAACATATTTCAATGTTTCAAGCTCTACATGCTTGATGGATGAACCTGAAGTTTTTACCCGGTTGCCGGCAGAGGCGATCACCACTTCTTGCTTTCCTATAAGACGCGTGATCACGGCGCCGATGGGATAGTCACCACGGTCGCGGGCGCGTTTTGCCTCCGCGATTGCGAGCTGCATGAATTTTTTCTTCGGTTTGTAAGTTGGAGGAATCATTCAAGAATCCAGCGCATCTTTTTCCTCAGCATACTAGAACTGCAGAAAGCGAATAAGCCCGCCAGCCAGACAGCCTCCCAATAGTGGGCCAACTATTGGGACAGCTGCGTACCCCCAATCCGAATCTCCCTTGTTGGTAATGGGCAGAACGGCGTGAGCGATACGTGGACCCAGGTCTCGCGCAGGATTGATGGCGTAGCCGGTAGGTCCTCCCAACGAAAGGCCGATGCCCCACACCAGGCAAGAAACCAGATACGGTCCTAATGGCCCGATGGGTATCAGCGCCGCCACCGCCTTAGAAGAAAATGCTCCGACCACGAACACAAGCACGAACGTGGCGATAATCTCGCTTGTCACATTGTTGGGAGTGCTTCGGATTGCGGGAGACGTACAAAAGCAGGCTCGCTTGATGTCGGTGTCAGGAGTTTCCCGCCAGTGAGGCAAGAAATGCACCCACACCAATGCCGCACCCGCGAAAGCGCCTGCCAGTTGCGCCGCAGCGTATGGAATAACTTTCGCAAAGCTGCGCGATTGAATGGCGAAGGCCACGGTGATGGCTGGATTGAGGTGAGCGTCAGGACTACCGCATGCTACAGCAGTGAAAATTCCCGCCATTACCGCAAATGCCCATCCGGTTGTAATGACAAGCCAGCCGCCGCCCTCTGCCTTAGAGCGCTTCAAAAGTACGCCGGCAACCACGCCGTCCCCCAGCAGAATCAGGACGAAGGTTCCCATGAATTCGCCGAAGATTGGAGATTGCATGTAGGCGGCGTCTCCTATGTGCTTATGCAGCCCGGCCTTTTGCCTTCTGCGAAGTCAGCCGCAGGAATATTTCTTGCCAGCAGCCGGTTAGAACATCCCGGTCGAACTTTTTGCTGTGCTCGCGGCCCGCTACTCCGAACTCTTGGCGCAACTTGGGAGAGTACAGCAACGCTTCCAGGCGGTGAAACAATTCCTGATCGCTAGTTACCAGATATCCAGTCTTGCCATCGACAACTGTTTCCGCTTCATAATTTTTGCGGGCGATGACCGGCAGAGTACAGGCAGCAGCTTCAAGTATAACTCTATGAGATCCCTCCCACACTGAAGGAAATAGGAATATATCTGCCTGCTGATATTCATGTCTTAGTTGCGCTGCTGCGAGTAGTCCCGCGAACCGGACATTGCGAATGTTTTGATCTCGCATGCGGTCGTTCAACTGACTCGCCATGGGTCCGTCGCCGGCAATTACGAAGTCAGCGTCGGGAAAGCGCAGTGCGGCGTCCAACAACAGCTGTGGCTGCTTGAACGGGCGGAGCGATCCTACAAATAAGACGCGCAGTCTGGTATTGGGTGTGCGATGGCGCACGGGTTCGAAGAATTTCGTGTCCACTCCAGTGGGCACAATTTCGCTTTTCAGACCGTATTCCGATTGGAGGCTTTGCTGCACTGCGCGCGAATTACTGAACAGATGATCGCAGCGTAGAACTGTTTGCTCCCAAAGGCGAATGGCTTCCGACGCGATAGTCGGCTCGT
>MNGW01000174.1:0-7409 GCA_001918935.1 Acidobacteriales bacterium 13_1_40CM_3_55_5
TTGCCGTCGACGTCGTGAATGCGGCTGCCCTTTCCATCCTTCACGAAGAGCGGATAGGGTTCGTAGTGGCGATAGTTACTGGCAACGCCAAGCGGAATGCGTTCGAGGGCCCGCTTGTGCGCGGCGGCAGATTTTGGCGTGCCCTTTTCGTAGGTAGCGATTTCCTTTTGTAGTGCCTCGTGCATTGTGATACTCCGTCATAACAGGTCTGTTCCCCGTGGCCAGTGTGTGCGAAAGAATTGCTGGGCCTGCTGCTGGACTGATCTCATTCATTCTAGCAGACGTAAGAAGCGCCTCGACCAGGTCGGGGCGGCCCCTCCTGCTCTGCTGGCAATTCCAGAGTAGAATGCCCGCTGTGTTTGAACCTCTGAATGGCCTTTGTCGCGTGCAAAGCGAGGAGCAGACGATGACGAACGGTAATTTCCATCGATGGAAGTCCATCTTCTTATCCGTGGTCTTGCTCTTCAGTACCGTTCCCGTCGAATCCAAGAGCACGGAGCAACCTTACGACATCGTCATCACTAACGGCCACATCATCGATGGCACAGGCTCGCCCTGGTATTCGGGCGATCTTGCTATTCGCGACGGAAAGATTGCCGCCATCGGGAATCTTCATGACGCGGCGCGCTCCCGCACTATCGACGCGCGCGGCCAGGTCGTCGCTCCCGGCTTCATCGACATGCTCGGGCAATCGGAATACACAATCCTTGTCGATCCGCGCTTGCCTTCCAAGATCTATCAAGGAATCACCACGGAAATCACCGGCGAGGGCGAATCGATCGCCCCACTGAATGACGCCATTCTTAAAGCAGACCAGGAACAATACGATCACTATCGCATTCACGTTGACTGGCGGACATTTCGCGAGTACTTTTCGCGGCTCGAAAAGCAGCATACCGGGATCAACATTGCCAGTTACGTGGGCGCCACGCGCGTCCGGCGCATGGTGCTCGGCGACAACGACGTTCAGCCCACGCTCGGGCAACTCGAGCAAATGAGGGAAATCGTGCGCCAAGCGATGCGCGACGGCGCCGTTGGAGTTTCCACTTCTCTCGAATACGCCCCCGCTCCCTATGCCAAAACCGAGGAACTAATCGCCCTCGCCGCAGAAGCCTCCAGATTCGGCGGCATCTACGCCACGCACATGCGCAATGAAGGCACCGGCATTTTGGCCGCTATCGACGAAGCGCTGCGCATCGGGCGTGAAGCCCGCATCCCCGTTGAAATTTGGCATCTGAAAGTCGGCGGGAAACCAAGCTGGGGACACATGCCGGAAGTCGTTGCCAAGATTAACTCCGCGAGAGCGCAAGGCCTTGACGTCACCGCGGACACATACGCCTACACCGCCTGGTTCAACGACTTTTCCGCTTTCATTCCCGCTTGGGCGCACGACGGCGGCAACGCCAAGCTCATCGAACGCTTGAAGGATCCCGCAACGCGCGCGCGCATCCGTACAGATATGCTTACTCCCTCGGATAAGTGGGACAACGAATGGCAGGAGATCCCCGGTCCCGAAGCAGTCCTCGTCGGCGTGGTACACAATTCTCAGCTGCTTCCATTGCAAGGCAAGACGCTGTCGCAGATCGCAAAACTTTGGAACAAGGAGCCGATGGATGCGCTCTTCGACCTGCTCATCGAAGATCATGGACTCACTTCCGTGGCCGTCTTCGGAATGTCGGAGCCGGACGTTTCCCTCGCTCTCCAGCAGCCCTGGGTCTCCGTCGATAACGACTCCTCCGGCACTTCGCCCGAAGGCATCCTCGGACGGGAGCATCCTCATCCGCGCGCGTACGGCACGTTCCCGCGCATCCTTCGCAAATACGTCCGCGAGGAACACATGCTGACTCTCGAAGACGCCATCCGCAAATTTACGGCCTTGCCGGCGCAACGGATGCGCCTGACGGACCGCGGTGTGTTGAAGGCAGGTATGTGCGCGGACATTGTCATCTTCGATCCCGCGGCGATTCACGACGTCGCGACGTTCGAATCTCCCAATCAATTGTCGCAAGGGATGGATTACGTCCTCGTGAATGGCGTTCCGGTCATCGACCAGACCATGATGACCGGCGCGCTTCCCGGAAAAGTGCTCCGTGGCCAGGGTTACGTGCCCTGAGTTATGTGCCAGGTGGTGCGTGCCCTAACGCGACGGCCGNNNNAGTTCCCCGGAGGAAGCATGGCGGATCGCCTGGAAGATTTTCAAAAATTTCGCGACGATCTGAACGAAGAAATTCTCGGTTGCGGCCATCTGGGGATGAAGCGTTTCTTCGCGCTGGACCACCAGGCCTACGAGCCCGGCCCGCTTGGCACCAAAACGAAAGAATTACTGGGATTGGTCGCCTCCGCTGTGTTGCGCTGCGACGATTGCATTACCTATCACCTGGTTCGCTGCGGCGAGGAAGGCTGGAAGCGCGAAGAAGTGATTGACGCGCTCAACGTGGCGCTGATCGTCGGCGGCTCCATCACCATTCCTCACGTGCGGCGCGCCTTTGCTCGCTTGCGCGAAATCAAGGGTTTGCATCCCTGAATGGTCGAGCATCAATGAGCAATACTTCCAGCCCGCAATCGCAGCAGCAGGCATCCAGCGGCAAGCTGCACAATGCTGCGATCGGAGCGCTCTTTGCTCTCGTGCTGATCGTGCCCAAAGTGGCGCACCTGCGGCGCAACCCGCGCTCTTGGATGTTCTTCCGCATTTTCTTGGGAATCGCCGGAGCAGCCCTGGTGATTCTCCCGCTCGGCTTCGGAAGCAGCTTCGTTCCCGCCATCGTCGGGCTGGCCATGTTCATCACCACAATCCTTCTGCCTCCGGCCGAGCCGGATGTCATCACCGGTGACAAGGCCCGCGAATTGGGCGCTTTGGTTGTCGTTAACGGTGGGCGTTTCAAGCTGGGAGAAGGGCCCTCCTTTGACGCGCAGCTTTTCGTTGGTGACAAACAGATTTCCGTGCGTGACGCTCGTCTCGAATCTGCTCTGGAAATTCCCGTCGTCGAAATCACGTCCGCACAAGCCGAAGAATCCCATGGCCGCTGGTTCCTGCGCGTCAACTGGGCAGGCAAAACAGCAGTATTTGTCTATCGCGGAGTTTTCGCCGAGCACCTCGCGCGCGTTGCAGAGACCACCATCCGCAGCGTGATGCGCCCTGCTCTTCCCGTCCTTCCCCAACGCCGCGCGGCTGGCGCTTAATTATTCCTCGCAACTTTCTTGTTTGAATCGCGCACGGTTCGGCCAAAGTGTGGCAAACTATAGCTATGGCACGTGGGTGGGAAAGCAAGGACGTCGAAGCGCAGGTCGCAGAGACGGAAGAGCCCAAACAAAAAGGAGGTGGAGGACAGAAGACTCCTGAACAACTCATGCGCGAACAATCGCGCAAAGATCTTCAGTTATCGCGGACTCGCATTGCCAACGACCTTGCGTCCGCCACTCATCCCAACCACCGCAAGTCGCTCGAAGCCGCTCTCGCCCACCTCGACAAAAAAATCGCTGACCTCAACTAAAGAAATAAGCTCCCAGTTTTTGCGAGTAGTCTCCGTGCCCTCTGCGTATTCTCTCTGAGATCTCTGCGTTAAATCCTTTCTCTTTAATTCTTCGGCCACAATGTCACGCAGACGGCAATCAACGAATAAAATCTCCCGCCAGACCCCAAAAGTCATTCACGTAATAATGCGAAAGCACGTTTCCGAACAAGTAGCAAATTCCCTGGCACGGCGGAATGTCTCCGTAAATCTTCTTCCCGCGCGCGAATATTTTCTTCAACGAACCGTCGCGCAACAAGTTTCCTGCAACCTTGCGCAACGGCTCGCAGGGATAGAAAACGTCGCCATTCGGGTACACCCGGGGAAACATGGTTGGGTAGCACTCGAAGCTGCCGAATCGAAGCAGCGTCTCAATCGTTCGCGGCGTGCCGTTGATCGGCTGGGCGCCTTTGCGCCGCCGTTCGATGATTTTGTCTACCAGCGCCTGGTACTGCGGATTTTGCAGCAGCGCCAGATTCGGCATTTTCTCCATCTGCGCGGATTGCGCCGCAAAAACGAAGCCTTGTTCCCCGCACCAATCCAGCAGCCGCTCGACTTCACCTACGTTCCATTGCTCGATCACCGTGCTGATGGTGATGCGCCGCGGGCTGCCCAGCAGCTCCTTTGCCAGTTGCAGGTTTTCCAGCACTTTCGGCAGCGCCGCCGGCTTGGAGAGCGGATTGGTCGGATCAGTCGCCAGCGCATCCAGGCTCACCACTAACCCCGTGACCGCTCGCAAGATTCGCGGCTTGCGATCCAGCAGTGTCCCATTGGTGATCAGCAGTAGCGAGCGGTACTTGCATTCGAACCTCGCCGCCTCGGTCAATTCCTCGATATCGGCTCGCAGCGTCGGCTCGCCGCCGGTAATAACGATCGAGTCTGTCTCTTTCCGAATGCGCTTCAGTAGTTGAATCGTCTTTCTCGTAGACAATTCGTCGCTGAAAACGTCCGGCTCTTTTTGCGTGCAGTAACTGCAGTCCAGATTGCATTTGTGGGTGACGTAGAAAGTAACCGCGTACGGGGCCACGACCTTGGTTCGCAATATGCGTCGTCGCCACGCGTTGCGAAAATACAGTTGAAAATTCTTCGCCACAAACGGCGCCTGTCGCACCAGCCCGCGCAACAATTCGCGTTTCGACGGAGGCCGCTTGTCCAGCGCGCTAACAGAAACGAAGTTCGCTCTCTTCTCAGCCATGGATGTTTGAGTCAGCCTACAGGACCGCCGAAGGCATGCCAAGAAAACAATGGGGCGCTCGCCACTCCAAGCGCCCCATGCAAAAAATCAATTGGCTTTGAATTTCTGAATCAGTCCGTAAAAACCACTCCCACCGAGCTACACCCTTTTTCCTCCCCCGAATCGATACGCACCACGTACCCGCGCAACTTCATTGTTTGCACGCCATCGCCGCCCGGCGCCTCCATCGTCACTTGCAGCTCCGACTGCAGCCGCGGCAGGTGCTTCAGCGAAATCAGCGCTCCCTGCAGTGAAATATCGCGGACCACGGTCTCTTCCTCAAAATCTTTTCCGGCTTCGGTTACCCCACAAACTTTCGCGTGAAATTGCGCCTCGCGGCGCAGCGCCGTCCGCGTTCCCGGCATGTGCGCCTGCACGCGGTCTCCCGGCGCTCCGAGCGTCACCACCATCCCTTCGCTCGCCGCGAACACCGAATCGAATTCCTCCCGCGCTTGCCGCAGAATCAAATCCACCATGCGATCTGTGGAATCCGGATCGTGATGGAAGAGCACCAGCGTCTTTGTGCCCGCGTGCCGTGCCACTTTTACGCCTTCCAGCCACGAAGAGTGTCCCCAGCCTTTTCTCGTCGTCACGAGTTGTTCCGGCGTAAATTGCGCGTCGTTAATGAGAATGTCCGCGCCGGCGGCCAATTTGCGCAGGCTCTCGTCCAGTTTCGCGTCTCCAGGCTCGTTGTCCGTTGCGTATGCCACAATTCCCGCCGGCGTCTCGATGCGAAATCCCAGGCAGCCCTGCGGATGATTCAGCCAGTGCGCTGTGATCTTGTTCTCGCCAATTTTGAACGAATCGCCGCCGTCCAGTTCCTTGAACTTTCGCTTCGCGCTCATTGCCGACATGTCGACGGGAAAATACGGAACTGCCATCTGCGCTTCAAAGACTTGTTTCAAGCTGTCGCGCCCCAGGAATTTTGACCGGAAGCTGTAAAACTGAAACTCGTTGTTCTCCACGTAGAGCGGCGAAAAAAATGGAATCCCCTGGATGTGGTCCCAGTGGTAATGGGTCACCAAAATATGGGTCTCCAGCGTTTTTCCGCTGTTTGGCGCGGCCCAGCGGCTGCCCAATGTGCGCAGACCCGTGCCGCAGTCCAGAATGATTTGCGTGCCGTCCGGCGCAATCAGTTCTAGACAAGGCGTGTTCCCGCCGTAGCGCCACGTTGCCGGGTCTACCGTCGGCGTAGATCCACGCACGCCCCAAAAACTCAATTTGGCTATGGGAACCGTCATTTGCGCTGAACGAAAAACCTCTGTGCAGGCTCGTTCCACGCCGACACCCGCGGAACGGGAAGCTTGTTTCATGGTCGCAGCCGATGGAAGGAGCGTCAATCAATTCGCGTTGCCGAAGTGTCATACTGCCTAATAAGCAAAGTCCGGGGCTGCGCAGGCGCCACCGTGCGGGTAGAATAGGCCGGATGGCCGCTCATTCCCACGACCATAGCCATGCCGGTCACGCGCATTCCGCCGGTCACACCCACGCTGGCCAGGGTCACGCCAGCCACGCTCACCCCGCGCTGCGTCCCTCTGTGCTCGGGTGGGCCATGGCCGCCACGCTTGGATTGGTTTTGGCGGAAGTTTTTGGCGGCATCCTGGGCCGCAGCGTCGCCCTTCTGAACGACGCCGTTCACAATCTTTCCGATATTCCTGCGCTCGGTATTTCTTATCTCGCGATGCACTGGGCCGAACGGCCTGCCGATACCGAGAAGACCTATGGCTATCATCGCGCTGGCACGCTCGCTGCATACACCAACGCGTTTGTCCTCGTCCTTCTCTCGCTCTGGCTCGGTTATGAAGCGTTCGAACGCTTGCGTTCCCCCGTCGAAGTGGTCGAAAGCTGGATGATTTGGACTTCCGTCGCCGCGCTCGCCGTGAACGGCGGCATCACGCTCGCTCTCGTGCGTGGACGCGGCGACCTCAACCTCCGCAGCATCCTCATTCACAATTTTGGTGATGCGCTCTCCAACGTCGCCATCATCGCCGGCGCACTAATCATCCATGCGACGGGCGCGCGCTGGATCGATCCGCTTCTCGGCTTGGCCATCGGTTTGCTCGTTCTCTGGTCCAGCGCCGGCATCCTGCGGGAATCCTCGCACATTCTTCTGGAGGGCCGCCCCCAGAAGAATGTGCGAGGTGCATCTGTGGTCTCTCGGCGGCGGCCACCACGCGCTCAGTCTTCACGCGCGCGTCCCGGATATGCATCTCGACGAATGCGAGCGCCTGCTCGCCTCGATTAAGCAAGTGGCCTCGAAGGAATTTGCCGTCGAACACACCACCGTGCAGTTGGAACGCGCAGGCCTTCCCGCACACTCCGGCTACGTGATGCCGGAACCCGCGAAAAACTAGCCTTCACGCCGGTAGCCGAAAAGTTAGTCCGCGTTGTTCGTTGAACTGTCTCGTGGCGTCCAGGTCCAGCGCATCCAGCGTGACCGTGTGACGCAATCCCTGGCTGGTAACATATCGTAGCGCCCCGTTTTCCCAGGAGTAAGCCACCGCAAAAAATATCGTCCCATCCCGCCGCACGAAAACAAATCCATCGTTGTCGGACGAAGCTGCGTTTTCGGCTTCAGCCGCTGGCGCCTGGCCCGGTCCCGTCGCTGACTCGCTTGCTCTGCGACGGCGGCTTGCCTCGCGAGCTTCAACACGAGCTTCAATTTC
>MNGW01000174.1:7500-10311 GCA_001918935.1 Acidobacteriales bacterium 13_1_40CM_3_55_5
CGATCCGCAGATTGCCGCTTGGTGTACCGCATCAAATCCAAGTCCTGGTGCCGAGTTGCAATCCGGCCTTCGACCAATTCCCTCTCCATCGAAACGCCTTCTCGTTGTGACCGGTCGCCGCGTGCTCCTCACCACAGGCATCGCCGTTCGCGGGCGAACCGTTCCGCCCCTCACTACCGTCCGCGGCATAGGCACCATCTGCGAAGTCCCTGCGCGCGGTGCCGCCATCGCTACCCTTGGCGCAACCGCCGCAGCATGAGAAACAGGCGCCATCGCCCCGCGCCCTTGCGCATGTACAGCTGCCGGCGAAATTGCCACGAAACCTGCGAGGAGAATTTGGCGGACCATCGTACCCACCTGAAGACCCGGCCTTCTGGGCCTTCCGCGATGAGCCATCACGCACAACCCATCGCCACTAACAAGGATGCGCCCGCCACGCCATAGGTTTCAATCCAATTCATTCTCTTCCTCTGAATTCCAGATTCCTGCCTTCCAGATGCTCTCCAGCTTGGGCTTCCGGCGACCCGCTTGTCCCCGCTGCCTTTCCCCTATTCCCTATCCCCCATTCCCGTCATTGTGTTATAACCGTGCAGCCGTGGAACGCGCCGCGAAGTGGGGGTCAGCCCAGGTCCACGCCGAGTCGGCACAGGCCGCTGCTCGATCCGATGATGTGTCTTTGCAGGGCGGCCAAAGTCTCACCGCTCGTACAGAAGATCCTTCGCGGTATTGTCCCGTTTGCTCGCAGCGGTTGGAGTCTCGGCGCTGCAAGTTGATCTGCGCCGTATGCGGCTATTACATGTCCTGCGCGGACTATTATTAGCCGCCCGGTGATTTGACCCTTGCCCGGTCTTCGATTACGATTCATCGCTCTGGGGATATCCTTTTTTGATAAGCTTTACGGCTCCGGCACGGGTTGCCACCGGAACCGCTTTCCGATGAGGAGGAAACTAACGTGGCTTTGAAGATGACCAACCGCGAAGTGGACGGCGTGTCCGTGGTGGCGCTGGACGGCCGCATTGTGCTCGGCGAGGAAAGCAATGCCTTGCGCGAGAAAGTAAAAGGCTTGATCGCCGAAGGGAAAAAGAAAATTGTCCTTAATATGGACAACGTAACCTTTATTGACAGCGCCGGCCTCGGCACGCTCGTTGCCTCGCATCACAGCGTGAAGACGCAGGGCGCCTCGCTTCGGCTCTGCCACCTCGGCAGCAAGTTCCAGGAAGTCCTGCAAATCACCAAGTTGCTGACCGTCTTCGACGTCTACAAGACGGAAGCGGAAGCCGTAGCCAGCTTCTCCAAGAGCGCCGGAGCATAAGCGTCCAGACCGGATAGCAAACCCCACGCACGCTGGTTTTGCGTGTGTGACCTTTCCCGGAGGGCACGCCCCTGCAAGCCCTCTTCATTTTGTGTTTTCTCCCCGATTTTCGATTTCACTGTTCCATTTTCCGCCGTGTTATCTTTTCCCCCGTGCATTCGCCATGAATTCGAAGTCCAAACTTGTCGCGAAATCCTTCAAAGCCATGCTCGAGCGTATCCCCTCGCGCTTCAACTGGGTCACTATCCGCATTCCGTTCGACGTCACTAAAGTTTGGGGAACGCGCGCCAAAGTCCGCGTCAAAGGCGAAATCAACGGCTTTCCGCTTCGCGCTTGGGTCTTCCCCACCACCAAGGGCTACCAGTGCATGCTCATCAAAAAGAGTTTGCAGACCGGCGGCAACGCCTCCGTCGGCGACACCGCGCACTTCCGCCTCGAACCGGACACCGCAAAACGCGTCGCCATCATTCCCGCCGAATTCGAGCGCATCCTCAAGCAAGACCGCTCCTTCCGCCGCTGGTTCGACAAACTCACGTTTTCCATGCGCCAGTGGATCTGCTATTGGATCGTCAGCGTAAAAAGCCCCGAAGCCCGCGTCCGCCGCGCCGAGCAAGTCGCCGAACAGCTTATGGCCACCATGGAGGCCGAGCTCGACCTGCCGCCCATTCTGAAACTCGCCTTCGCCCGCGATCCCCGTGCCCTTCAAGGCTGGCAGTCCATGACTCCTCGGCAGCGCCGCTACCAGTTGCTCGGCATCTTCTACTGCCGCACCCCCGAAACCCGCGACCGCCGCATCGCCAAAATGCTCGAAGACGCCCTCGCCCGCCTCGAAGGCAAACCAAAAACCAAAGCAGCCCGCGCAGAAGCAGCCCACGAAGAACTTGAGTAGCGGCGACTTTATGTCGTCATCTTGCCTTACCAACGCCGCTATTTTGTCTCTTCCGGCTCGCTTCTCCCCTTGACTCGCGCCATGCCCACCTCGTAGGCTCCATCCTACGGTTCCTTCGGCCCCTTTCGAGTTACGACATTCTGGCGATCGCTCGTGGAGGATTCCGATGGGGAAAATCAACCTAACACGCCTGTTTCTCGGAGGCTTGCTGGCTGGCTTGATCATAAACATCTTCGAATATGTCTTAAACGGCGTTGTGTTTGCTTCCCAATGGGACGCGTACATGAAAGCCCTCGGTCGTCAAATGCGTCCTGGCGCCATTCCCTTCTTCATCCTTTCTGCCTTCGTGGCCGGTATTGGCGTGGTTTGGCTGTACGCCGTCGCGCGGCCTCGTCTTGGAGCGGGTGCCAAAACAGCCGTCCTCACCGGAGCTGCCTACTGGTTCTTCGCGTACGCGATTCCAGACGCCAACTACGTCGCCGCCAACGTGGCCCCGGGGCGTCTTACACTCGCCATTTGTCTCATTTTGCTTGTCGGCGTGGTCCTCGCCTCCGTTTGCGGCGCGTGGGTCTACAAAGAGCAAGCTAATCCCTAATTTACTTTACGTTTG
>MNGW01000060.1:0-11253 GCA_001918935.1 Acidobacteriales bacterium 13_1_40CM_3_55_5
TTTTGTAATGCAACAGGGTGGTATGGCTACGACTCTATAATCATGCGGCGTGCTGGTCAGCGATTTCAATTATCAGCTTCCTCCAGACCTGATAGCGCAGGAACCGCTTGCGGATCGCGCCGCTTCGCGCCTGCTGCAAATAGATCGCGCCTCGGGAGAATTTCACGACCGCTGGTTTCGTGAGTTCCCGGATTTCCTCAAACCAAACGACCTGGTCGTATTCAATAACACCCGGGTCTTTCCCGCCCGGCTCTACGGAAGAAGAAGCGGGACTAAGGCACAACCAGTCAGTTCTCGAAATCCAGCAGCACAGGATTTTCTGAAGGGACAGATCGAAGTCTTACTCACTCACCAAACTTCACAGGAGCCAAATGAGTGGGAATGCCTGGTACGGCCCGGGCGGAAGATCGGAGTCGGCGAGCGCCTCTTTTTCGGGGATGATGACGAACTACAGGCCGAAGTGCTGGCGCGGGGAAGCTTCGGCGAGCGCCGGATCCGTTTCTCTCCAACCCCGGATTTCTTTGGCTCCATCGATCGTCTCGGCCACGTGCCGCTGCCCCCCTACATTTCCCGCGAGGATCGTCCCGGCGATCTCGAACGCTATCAGACGGTCTATGCCCGGGAGCGCGGTTCGGTGGCTGCACCGACCGCCGGTTTGCACTTCACCCCTGAGATCCTCGGGCGGGTGAAAGACCGCGGCGTCGAAACTGCAGAAATTACATTGCACGTCGGTTTGGGAACTTTTCAACCGGTACGCGCGGACCGCGTGGAGGATCACACTTTGCACCGCGAGTCTTACCACATCTCGGTCGAAGCGGCCGCGGCCATCAATCGTGCATTAGATGCCGGTCGCCGCGTTGTCGCGGTGGGCACCACCACGGTTCGCACCCTGGAACATGCGGCCCGGCTAACGTCGAATGGCAAAGTGCAGCCAGGCAGCGGAGAAGCAAATCTCTTCATTTATCCCGGCCATGATTTCCGTCTGGTGGGCGCCATACTGACCAACTTCCATCTGCCCCAATCCACGCTTCTGATGTTGGTATGCGCATTCGGCGGAACCGCCCGTGTGCTAGAGGCCTACCACCACGCCGTCGAACAAAAATACCGTTTCTATTCCTATGGCGACTGTATGTTCATCGAATAGGCTTGCGTAGCGACAGGCGACTCGCCTGTCCAACCGGCGCGTTGGGCATAACCTTGGAAATGAACCCGCCACAGGCGAGTCGCCTGGGCCTACGTGACCCTCCGGCGATATACTGTATCTCGGAAATATGACTACACAGGCCACCTCTAAACAGTTTTCCATACAGGATTTCGTAGCCGAATTGCGCAAATTTCCCCAGTCTGCGTTTGACCGCACTGACCAGATCATCAATTTTCTTGAAAAAACACAGATTGCCCCCGACACTCTCACGCAATATCTAACCTGGGATCGTCAACACTACACGCGGAACCTGGTTGACAAAACTTCTCTCTACGAACTGGTAGCAATCTGCTGGGAAGTTGGCCAGGCCAGTTCAGTACACAATCATCGCGACCAGAATTGCTGGATGGCGGTCCCCATCGGAAAACTCCTGGTCCAGAATTATCGCGTCGTCTCCCAAAGTTTAGAGGAAGGAACCTGCCAACTCGAGCCCGCCGAAACAGTTGAGATGAATCCAACTCAACCGTGCGCCGTTAATCCTCTCGAGCCCGTGCACCGCGTTTTCAATCCCCGCGAATTCAATCAAAAGGCGGTCAGCCTGCACGTCTATTCCCGACCTTTCGACACCTGTGTCGTCTATTCCCCCGATCAGGGTACCTGCGGCGAAATCAAACTCCACTACACCACGGAATACGGTAAGAGAGTCAACACTTAGGATTTAGCACTCGGCCCCCTGTACCCGACGCCGCCGTGCATGGCCCAACATTCCTAGCGCTCCATTACTGAAGCTGCGTTCTGTCATGGTGTACGATCTTCGAGTCGTGGCTGGTTAATCGTTATGTCCGTTATTTTAATGACTAAACCTTGGGATGACTGAGGAACCTAAAAACGCTGCCAGCTCAGAGGCTGCCCGGCCAGGACAAAACCCGCAGACTTCCTCGAACATTCCCGTCCATCCGCTCTATACGCCCGCGGACCTCGAGGGTCAGAATCTGGAAGCGGATGTCGGATACCCGGGCCAATATCCCTTTACACGTGGCGTCCAGCCAACCATGTATCGCGGACGCCTCTGGACCATGCGACAGTACGCTGGCATGGGCGACGCCGATGAATCCAACAAACGTTACAAATACCTGCTTGCCCATGGCACAACGGGCCTGTCCGTAGCCTTCGATCTCCCCACGCAAATCGGCCTGGATTCCGACCACCCGCTTGCCGCGGGCGAAGTCGGCAAAGTCGGAGTCGCGATCGACTCTATCGAGGACATGCAACGCCTCTTCGATGGCATCGACCTGACAAAAATCTCCACCTCGATGACTATCAACGCGACAGCTTCGATCCTGCTTGCTCTGTATGTCGCGGTGGCAAAACGGCAAGGCGCGAACATTCGCAAACTCTCTGGCACGGTGCAGAACGACGTACTGAAGGAATACATCGCGCGCGGCACTTACATTTATCCGCCGCAGCAGGCTATGCGCATCATCACTGACCTCTTTGCCTGGGCGAATCAGAATGTTCCCGAATGGAACACTATTTCCATCTCTGGCTACCACATGCGCGAAGCCGGCTCCACCGCCGTGCAGGAAGTCGCGTTCACTTTGGGCAACGGCATCGCCTACGTGCAGGCCGCCATTAACGCCGGCCTGGACGTAGACGAATTCGCCCCTCGCATTTCATTTTTCTTTAACGCGCACAATAATTTCCTGGAAGAAGTCGCCAAGTTCCGCGCTGCCCGGCGCATGTGGGCGCGCATCATGCGCGAACATTTCAAGTCAAAGAATCCCCGTTCGTGGATGTTGCGCTTCCACACGCAGACTGCCGGATCCACGCTCACCGCCCAGCAACCGGAGAACAACATCGTCCGCACCGCGATTCAGGCCCTGGCTGCGGTGCTCGGCGGTACACAGTCGCTGCACACCAACTCGTACGACGAGGCACTCGCTCTCCCGACCGAGCAGGCAGCGCGCATTGCGCTTCGCACGCAGCAAATCGTGGCCTACGAGTCCGGTGTTCCGCAGACTGTCGATCCCCTGGCCGGCTCGTACTTTATCGAGACTTTGACCAACGAAATTGAAAAACGTGCCACGGCGTATCTGGAAAAGATCGACGCTCTTGGGGGGATGCTGAAAGCCATCGAGCGCGGTTACGTTCAACAGGAAATCCAGAATGCCGCCTACGAATATCAGCAGGAGGTAGATCAGGAGCAAGCCGTCGTAGTCGGAGTGAATCGTTTCGTGGTTGACGACGAGAAGCCTATTCAGCTCCAGCGTATCGACGAAGCCTTAGAGCGCAAACAAGTGGAACGGCTGCGAGCGCTACGTGTCCGGCGCGACTCGAAGCCGTGGAAAGACTCATTGCAGAAAATCGAAGACGCCGCCCGCTCCGGCGCTAACCTGATGCCCCCTATCTTAGGCGCGGTAGAAGCCAATGCCACAGTGGGCGAGATTTCGGACGCTATGCGACGAGTATTCGGGGAATATAAGGAAGCTGTGGTTATTTAGACAGAAACCAGGGCGCAGGCACAATCCTGAGCCGAAGGAGTCTAAGCCAGCCTTCGGCTGGAACGTTCCAGTACAAGGCGATTGTTCCGGCGAAATTTGATGAATGCTCGTGGCCGGTTCAACTCGATCAACCGGTTGTTCTTGACAATCGCTTTGGGACGTGGTCATGGGGGAACCTCTCTTTACTATTCAACAAGCTACTCTGGATTCAAAACCGAGTCTGAGCAATAAAGCACTCTCGAAACGTAACTAATCATAGAAAGGAACCAGCGCCTATGGATTCAAACTGCACTACTACCAAGTTTTCGTACTATCGTGATTGTTTCAGAAGGTTGTAACAATCCAGCCGACCCATCACTGGCGACTCAGCCTGGCGTTGGAGGAAGTCGTGAATCTTGACGAGATTGATCCAAAGAAGACAGCGTCGTCGACATGCAAAACGATTTTGTGGCGTCGGGCGCGGCTATGGAAACGCCTGCGGCACGTGAAATCGTCCCTAGACTAGCTGAGGCGTTGAGAATCTGCCGCGATGCGGGAATCAAAATCATCTAGACGGCGCCGCCGGGATGGATGCGATATGGGGCTATTCGATGACCTGCATCCGCCAACCGCCAATCGTGACGCATTAATGGATGGCACGCCGGGCGTGGACATCTACCCGGAGTTGGCGCCGGCAGCCGGCGAGCATGTCATCAAGAAGCATCGCTACAGCGGCTTTTTTGGCACGGACCTGGACATTATCCTGCGTGAGTGGGGAGTCGATACCGTCATCGTCTCGGGGACGACTACCGAGAACTGCTGCCACGCCACGGCGCGGGAGGCGATGTTTCGCAACTACCGCGTCGTCTTTCTGTCGGACGCGACCGCCACCTATGACTACTCTGACCGAGGATTAGGCGCGATGGCGGCCGCCGACGTCCACCACGCCACGTTGGTAGTTCTGGCGGCATCGACAGCGCATGTGATGTCAGTCAAAGATATGAGGACGCGGATATTGCGCCGCGGTGTGACGGTGGAATTGGCTGGAATCCGCTAACGAGTGCCTTCCGTACAGGCTGATTGCGCTAGCCGACCTTCTTAACCCTGCGTCCGCCCGCCTTAGCATAATTGTCGAGGCGGCGTTTGATGTCGCGGCGGATACGCTCCTGTTCATGACGGGCAAGTTCCAACGCTTTCGCTGCTTTGTCCGTTGCGGATAGGGCGGCGTCGGCCAGTTCCAACCAGCGGGCGGTATACGCAGCGAGTTCCTCTTCTTCCTTTTGGCGTAGAGACTTCGGCATTTGGAAGAGATCGGCCAAGGTCGGGGGAACCTCGCGGCCTTTAGAATGTTCGACATATTACAAAGGTTGGATATCCGCATACGATACCGGGGATAGGGTATTACTGGGCAGTTAATAAGCAGCAGGGCTCGATCAGTGGCCAGTGGTCAGTTACCAGAACGAACTGGGCGAATTGCCTATTGAAGCTTCAGGATAGCCTTCTCTATCCGCGCCAGCGTCCTTTCCCGACCCAGGACTTCCAAGGTTTCAAATAACGGTGGCGCGTTTTTGCGTCCGCAGACGGCTACGCGGACGGGCTGGAACATCTGGCCGGGCTTGATTGCTAGTTCCTGGGCGGCGGCGCGCAGGGTGGAATCAAGGGCGTGGTGGGTGAATTCGGTATGGGCCAGCAGGTCGCGGGCGCGGTTTAGGACTTTGAGGGCCAGGGTGGCGTCGCCTTTTTGGGGGATGAGTTCGGCGGGGTCGTAGGGAGGGAGCTCGTCCACGAAAAAGAGGTCGGCGGCGGTGAGGACGTCGCGGAGGAGTTTGATGCGCTCGCGGATTAGCGGAGTGATTCGCTGCATCTTGTTAGGGTCGACGTGGTAGCCGGCGGCGCGCACGACGGGGAGCAGGCGGGCGCTTAGGGCGTCGATGGGGAGGGCGCGGATGTGTTCGGCGTTTAGCCATAAGGCTTTGGGGTCGAAGGTTTCTTCGGGGTACGGAGTGGCGGCGCCCGGAGTCTCAACTGCTTGTGAGTCAAAGGCAGCGGGCGAGGGCGCCCGCTCCACACTTTCTTTTTCCTTGAAATTCACTACGGTGTTGGAACGGTTGATGGCTTCCAGGGAGAACGCTTCCACCAATTCTTGGCGGGTCATTTGTTCGCGGTCGTTTTTGGGGGACCAGCCTAGGAGGCATAGGAAATTTATGAAGGCTTCAGGGAGGAAGCCGGCGTCGCGGTAGGTGGTCACGCTGACGACGGGGCCGTGGCGGCGTTTGGAGAGCTTGGTGCCGTCGGGGGCGACCAGCAGCGGGAGGTGCGCGAACTGGGGGAGGGGGGCGCCGGCGGCGTCGAAGATCAGAATGTGTTTGAAGGTATTGGAGAGATGGTCCTGGCCCCGGATCACGTGAGTGATGCGCAGGTCGGCGTCGTCGGCGCAGGAGGCGAGGTGATAAGTGGGCATGCCGTCGCTGCGGAGGAGGGCGAAGTCTTCGATGTCGGCGGTGGATTTGGCCTGGTCGCCGTAAACGGCGTCAGTGAAACGGATTTCGCGGTCGGACTCGCGGGGGACGCGGAAGCGGAGGGCGAAAGGCTCTCCGGCGGCGGCGCGGCGGTCGCTCTCGGCTTGGGAGAGGTCGCGCATTCCGGGGTCGAATAGCCAAGTGGCGCCGGATCTTTCGGTATCACCTGCGTGGGCGGGGGTGAAATCGCGGTAAGCTAGGCCTTTTTTTAAGATTGCCTCCGCCATCTGGCGATGAAGATTCAGGCGCTCGGATTGTTTGTATTGTTCGTCCCAGTTGAGATTGAGCCATTGCAGGCCTTCGAAGATCGAGGCGAGGGAGGCGTCGGTATTGCGTTCGACGTCCGTGTCGTCGATGCGGAGGATCATGGTTCCGTTATTGTGGCGGGCGAAGAGCCAATTGAAGATGAAGGTGCGGGCGCTGCCGACGTGGAGGAATCCGGTGGGAGACGGGGCGAAGCGGACGCGGGGACGGAACTCGGCGGGGAGGTTCGTCATATTTGGGTGGTCGGAGTAACGATCCTCGATGTTACGGTTGGCGCGAAAGGAGCGTCAAGGAGGGCGTCGTCTGGGTTCCCGGCGCTGGGAGCGCCGGGCTAAGTTATTTCGGCCCTCCGGGGCGTCGCAGTTGTGTAAGCCGTGCTTTTTCGGCGCCTCAAAAATCCCAATTTTGACGAAACTTTGGTGTCCTAAAACACTATTGTGTTGGCTGAGATCGTGTGAAAACATTAGTAATAACGGCCCTTGTGATGTCACAAAGGTGAGGAGAGGTGTTTCTAGCGCATGAACAGTGTTGCCACCAGTATGGTGATCGTTCCGGGCGTGGTCGCCCTGATGCTGTTCCTGGTTTTCACCTACCTGTACGAGCAAAGCCGGCAGGATTATTTTCGGGCGTGGCAGCTGAGTTGGGCGGCCTATACGCTTCACTACGGTCTGGATGCGTGGGCGGCATTCCGGCAGCCTTCGGCTCTGATCTCATTTCTGGCTTCTCTGCTTTTGGTGGCGATGGCGGTAGGTATTTTTATCTCGACTCGCCTGATGCGAGAGAGATTCCGATTGCAGGTGTATGACGTCCTGCTGGGCGTGGTGGGTGTGGCGATTGCGATTTGGAACTTGAAGGCGCATATGGTGGGCGGCATTTTTCGTCCTGAAGTGCTACCCAATCCACATTTCCGGCTGGAAGTAGGGTTGGCGGCTGTGCTGCTGTATTGCTCCTTTTACTTCTACCGTTATGCACATCGCAGGAATTCGCTCGCCTTTACGCTGCTCGCCATGTCGCTGGCGTTCTGGGCTGTGCTGATGTGGTATGGGCAGTTTCGCAATCCCTACGTGGAATTGTTCGGGACGGCGGGGCACTTACTGGGTCCGATTCCGCAAATGTTGCTGGGCATTTCGATGGTGATGGTGCTGTTTGAGAATGAGCGTAATGCGGTACAGGAAAATGCTTTGGCGTTTTCCACACTGGGAGTGGATGCCACGCGGTTGCTGTCCGCTGAAGACCTGGTGCCGAGCGTGCAAAACATTCTTGACCGGCTGGTCGCGCCATTGCCTACGGGACGGGCGTTGATTTGCATGTCGGAACGCTGGCGCGCGGTTTTGCCATCCGTACAACGCGGGTTTTCTTCTGAGTTTGTAAGCAAGCTGGAAAAGAGTGGCGGCGGAGAATATATCTGCGAGCTGGCGTACCGGCGCGGCGGCTTTGTCACCTTCCGCAATCTGCCCGAGAATCCCGAACCATTGCCCGCTTTTCCTGGCGGCGGGTTTGAGCAATTCAGGCAGACGCTGGCGGAGGAGAATATCCGCAACATCACCGCCGTTAGCCTTCAGACCCGAGAGCACAACTTCGGGGCAATCTTGTTTCCGCATGCCGAACGGCGCATGTTCGGATCGTCCAATCTGCGGCTGCTGATCGGGTTAGCGCTGCAGATCGGACTCACGCTCGAGAACTACGTGGTAATGCATGACGCCCAGCGGCGAACCAAAGAGTTCGAGCTTCTTACCCAGATTGGGCAAGCCATCAGCTCGCGCCTGGACCAAGATGAGATTTTACGGGCCCTGCAAAAGGAGTTGGGACAGATCTTCGATACCAGCAATTTTTATATTGCCTTCGAGGACGGGGACGATATCCGCTTCGAACTGGAAGTGGTGGACGGTCAATTTCAGCCCAAGCGCTCTCGCAAGGCTAACAACGGGCTGACGGAATATGTCATTCGCGCCGGACAACCATTATTGATCCGCTCAGATCTGGAGAAGGCTCGCGAACGCCTCGGAGCGACTTATATCGCTGGGAAACCGGCCAAGTGTTTCTGCGCCGCTCCCATCTCGTTCGGAGGCAAGCCTGCCGGAGTGATGGCAGCCATGAGCACGGAGCGCGAATTCGTTTTCGAGCAGCGCGATTTGGAAGTCATGCAGATCGCCGCTGGGCAGGTTTCAGTGGCAGTGGAAAATGCCCGGCTATTCACGGAGGAGCAGCGTCGCGCCCGGCAGTTCGCTTTCCTCAACAATATTTCCAAGACAGCGATTTCCAGTGAAGACGCGGAGCAGATGCTGGCGGAAATTGTGGGCGAGATACAAAAGACCTTTCGCTTCGACCATATTGGTATCGGCATTCTCGATTATGTGACCAAGGATATCGAGATCAAGGCCGAGGCAGGGGCTACCAGCCAGGCGCTGGGCAAACGTATTCCGCTGGGCGTGGGGATTCTCGGCCGCGTGGCTCGCACGGGAGAGTCGGCGCTGGTGCAGACTACCGGGGAAGGACATTTGCAGGGCGTTCTGCCCGATTCCCGCGCGGTATTGTGCATCCCGATCACTTATGTCGATACGCTGCTCGGAGTGCTGAACGTGGAGAGCCAGAATGAGGATGCGTTCACGCCTCAGGACGTACTCATCATGAACACGTTAGCCGACCTGCTGGCCACGGCTTTGCACAATGCGTTCGTGTTCCAGAAACTGCAACAGCAATCCATCACCGATGGGCTGACGGGGATCAAGACTCGGCGTTTCTTCTGGGAAGCTTTGAGTTCGGAGTGGAAACGCGCGTCTCGTTCGGGGCGGCCCTTCTCCGTGGTGCTCATGGATTTGGACAAATTCAAAGAGGTGAACGATACGCTGGGCCACCTTGAGGGTGATCTGGTGCTGGCTCGGGTTGGGCGTCTGCTCGAACAGAAATGCCGGCAGTCCAATGTGGTGGCACGCTATGGAGGCGATGAGTTCATCATTCTGATGCCCGAAACTGGCATGGAACAAGCACAAATTCTGGCCGAACGCTTAAGGCTGTGGATCTCGACGGATCCCATGCTGAATGAACATGAGATCACCGGCAGTTTCGGGGTGGCCAGTTTTCCGGTACATGGTTTTTCATCAGAGGACATCATCCGTGTAGCAGATGCGGGCATGTACGTTTCGAAGCACGCCGGCGGAGACCGGGTTTCAACTGCCGAAGAGTTTGGCGACGGAGAAACTTCTGCGGTGCAGCGCCAGCTCATCTCCGGGTATATCGAAGGCTTTCTACAACGCGAGCATACTGGTCCTGAGCATCTGGAAGAACTCACAGCGACGCTGAAGAAGATGTGCGGCGGTGACGAGGACTGCAACGTTCAAGTCCTGCGGGAGTCCATCGAGGCGCTCAATCGCGCGGCGGAATCGCGCGAACTGACCAGCTCCAGCCACGGCGAATTGGTAGCCCGTTATTGCGAAGTCGTGGCGCGTGCTCTGGGGTTGCCGCCGGAAGAAGTGACTGAATTGGCGTATGCCGGCCGGGTACACGATGTGGGAAAGATTTTCGTTCCCGAGCGCGTCCTGAACAAGTCAGGTCCGCTCACTGAGGAAGAATTTTATCTGGTGAGATTGCATGCCAAGGTGGGATCGGAGATCGTGGGCACTGTGCCGGGAAGCGGGAAGCTGCAGAAGGCAATTGAGCATCACCACGAAGCCTTTGATGGTACGGGATATCCGGCTGGATTGAGTGGAGAGGCAATCCCGCTGTGGGCGCGCATTATTTCCATCGCCGATGCTTACGTAAACATGATCAACGAACGCTCCTTCGCTGCCGCGAAGAGTAGCGAACAGGCGCTCGCCGAACTGGCCAAGCTGAGAGGCACCCGCTATGACGGAATGCTGGTCCGGATTCTCATCCGCGAACTGAAGTCTGAAAAGGCGCCTTCAAGTTTGGGCAGCTGAGACGCTCATCAGGTCGAATGGTATCAATCTGCAGCAGAGGTTACGCCTGCCTCAGAAAGAACTCGCGAGGCAATCCAGTTATAAGTCAGAGTTAGTCCTTGTTCCAACCGGATTGTGGGTTCCCATCCCAATACGTCGAGTAAGCGAGCATTATCGCTGTTGCGGCCACGTACACCTTGAGGGCCGGCAAGGTTGTGTCGTTTGGTTAAGTGCTTGCCGGCGATGCTGGACACGATGTCCACGAGTTCATTGATGCTTACGAGTTCATTCGATCCCAAGTTAAGGGGCTCGCGATAATCGGAAACCATGATGCGGATCAAGCCCTCGACGCAATCATCGACGTACATGAAGGATCGTGTCTGCTCGCCATCACCCCAGACCTCAATCTCTCCGTTATCCTGCGCCTGAGCCACTTTGCGGGAGATGGCCGCGGGCGCTTTCTCTTTGCCGCCATCATAAGTGCCCAGGGGGCCGTAGACATTGTGAAAGCGAACAATGCGAGTCTCGAAACCAAAGTCTTGATAGTAGTAGCGGCAGAGTTCCTCGGCGAAAAGTTTCTCCCAACCGTAGCCGGGTTCGGGGTCGGCGGGATAAGCGTCTTCCTCGCGCAGAGGCGTGACCTCGGGGTTCCTCTGCTTGCTTTGGTTGTAGACGCAAGCGGACGAAGAGAATAGAAATCGCTGGACACCGTTTTGCCGGCTTGCCTCCAGCATATTGGCATTGATCAGGATGTTATTGCGGCTGATATCGGCATGGCCCGCGGTGATATAGCCGATGCCTCCCATGTCGGCAGCGAGATTGTAGACCTCATCGATGCCGCCACGGGTCGCAGATAGGCAATTCTCCGCCGTTCGTAGATCCAGTATCTCGAATTCGTCGCCGGCGCTAACTTCGTATTCCGGATACTTGATATCCACACCGCGAACCCA
>MNGW01000060.1:11292-32198 GCA_001918935.1 Acidobacteriales bacterium 13_1_40CM_3_55_5
GAAATCTCCTAGCAGCTATTCAAGCCAGTATTTAAGTTTTGCCCTGCCCCAAGCGGTAGTCTTCAACAGGTGAAAATATTTCTGTCTGATGAATCTACAGTACGAAACTTCATTCTGCAACCTGATTGTCTTGAATGTCGATCAGCAGGCTGCTAGGGCAATGAAAGTGCCAAGATGCACAGCTTCAACTGACGTTCCCATCCGAAGGAGCACCGAATATCCAAAAATAAGCATTTAGGAGATGGGATCGCGAACCCCGTGGCCTAGAGATGTGCCATTCGAAGAGTTGTTTCTCAGAAGCACGTAAAAGCTTTAGGAATCCCCTATTATCAATGCGCCTTTGCTGCATTACTTGAGTTCGTTTGCGCAGCGACCGTCCCATTGATTTTATGGCGGATAGGACTCCGCGAACGTAAGCAGGAAAGTGGTGATGACGCACAGCAAACCCAAACCAAAGCGCTTGAAATAATAAGATTCTCGGTAGAAGGATTGCTACAACAGCCCCGGGATAATGTCTACAAATAAGAAACAACTGGTTACGGGTAACTAACTCGACTACCTTCGGGTGTATCGGGTTCCCGAGGGTGGCGCTGCCAACATGATAGGCAACTGCCTCAGGAACGTAGCAGCCCTTATAGCCCAATTGGTGAACGTATACTGCTAGTTCAATGTCGTCTAAGTAGGCAAAGAAATCCTCGTCCAAACCCTGAGTCTCGTCCAGCACGGAGCGGCGGAATAATGTCGCAGCGCCACAACCGGAGAGAACCCAGCGTCGTTTTTCAAATTGGCCGGTGTCGAGGTCGGTGTGGCCCAGGCGATAAGCGCCTCCCCCGAGGAGTAATGCGTCTCCCGCTCCGTCCATGCGGGTCGTATCGCTCGCACGCAATAGTTTGCCAGTGGTGAAAGCAAAATTCGGCTCGGCCTCCATAACGCTAACCAAAGTAGCCAGAAATTGGGGCTGTAGCTCTGCGTCATTGTTCAGCAGCAGAACATACTTCGAGGAGCTCTCAGCAACACCAAAATTGATAGACGCAGTAGTACCGTAGTTTTTCTCAAGCAAGATGCGCCGGACGTTGGGAGGCAAGGGATCTTTGAGGATGGAATCCGGGCGCGCATCATTTTCCACCACGATGACATGGTAGTCGTCCGTTGAAATGGTCTGCTGAGCAAGAGATTGAAGGCATCGGGCAGTCAGATCGGGACGGTGCAAAGCAGGAATAATAATCGAAACCAGTTTGGATCTTTGCTCCATTCCGTCGACAACCATTGGCTCGGAGTGTCCGCCTGCTTTACGGACGGATAGCCACATCCCCCGGAAGGTGCTTTGCGCACCGGAAGCGTTTCCCGGAAACAATCAACACCGTGCATCAAAAAAACTTTTCAGTCCAATCCGGTTACGTGGCGCACCTTATCCAGCGCAGTTGGCACTTGGTCCAGAACGGACCACGGGTCAATCACCACACTACCGCGCGGAATGCCTCGAGCTGCAACTGATCGGAAGAGATCCTTGTAACCTGGCCAAGGGCAGGTGATAGCAAATGCCGAGCAGTCTTTCTGTAGAACGTCCGCGGGAGTCTCGCAAACTGTGACTCGCCCGTTGGTGAAAATCGACGAAGCTACCTCTCCTGCCTGGTAATCATGAGCGAATACCGGATGACCCCGCTCGGCTAAACTCTGACATAGCCAAACTCCTGGGGAGCAGTCGATAACTGACGTAAATGGCTTATAAGCCAAGCCCAGAACACCGATTGGGCTACCGTCGCGAGTGCGGGATAGCACTGTCGCCAGCAGGCGCATATTCACGTTGTCATTTACCTGATCGGTGGCTCGCGCCAGTGGCGCGGCAATGCCCACTGACTCCGCCGTGTACTGAAAAAGACGATTATCGCGTGGAAAACAAGGTCCGCCGAAGCCCAGGCCAAGCTTCAAGTATTCATGGCCGATGCGCCGGTCCCGTCCGATGGCTTTCAAAATTGCGCGCGCATCGGCATTGGGAAACTTCGCACAAACTGCGCTGAGTTGATTGGCAAAACTAATTTTCATGGTCACTGCACAATTCAGGGAAATCTTCGCGAGCTCCGCACTGGCGAGCGACATGCGTTCTACCGGCGCCGCATTGGCCGTGAACCGCGAGTAAAGGTCACTTAAGAGATCGCCGGAGCAGGCATCTGACTCGCCAATCAGAACGAAGTCGGGCTCTAACAAGCCTCGAACCACATCTCCCAGAGCAATGAATTCCGGGTTATAACACAAGCTAAAATCCTGGCCACACTTGCCGTTTAGAAGTTGCTCAAGTAAAGGCTTGACGACAGCATCGCAGGAACCCGGCGTCACCGTGGAATTGATTACGAAAAGAAAATTCTCATGACCGCGTTGCTTCACCTGCCTGGCGACCTCGTGCAGGGACTTAAGTAAGTGATCGTTGCTAAAACTGCCGTCCGGCAAACTGGGAGTGGGTATCACGAAGAAGCAGGCTTGCGATGTCGCCAGCGCCTCGCTGAGGTCGCTGGCAGCGTTTAACCGGTCCCCGCTAGCCTCAATCATTTCCTGCAATTTGGGCTCTTGGACCGGAGCTACACCTTTACGCAAAGACTCTACTTTCTGACGATCGATATCAATGCCGACAACTTCAAAGCCACGCGCGGCCAGGCAAGCTGCCACGCAGGTGCCAAGCTTTCCCAAACCACATACAGTAATTCGTTGCAGCGCTTCACTCATAGAACGCTCATTAAGAGAAATGTTTTCGTAATTTAGGATTGTACTATGGGCACGCAGTTAGCGGTGTGTCCAGCCTGCGAAGAAGTCGTACAGCTTACGGCGCAAGGTCTTCTCCGAAACCAATTCATCGCGAAATTTGCGGTAGACATTCAAAGCGCGCCAGCCGAGGGAAGTCTCTATTGCGAGCAACCGTTCCTGTAATCGCAGTGCCTCCTGTTGCAGTCGGTGTGTTTCCTCTCGCAGTTGTTGCGTCTCTTGCTGTAGTGCGTCTAGTTCGTGCCTCAATTCCTCTGTCTCACGTTCGCGAGTCTGAAGGATTTCACTCTCTCGCCGCCAAGCAGCCAGGGTATGTGTAAGAATTGGCGCCAAGGAAAATGGCGGGAGAGTCTCCTGGACGGAAGGGCTGACGAAAAGGTAATTGCAGTCTCCTCGACTTTGTACTTCATCCGCCATGAGCCATCCTGATGTGCTTTCATAGGTCCACGCCAGATAGCCAGCTTTCCGAAGAATTTGTCGGACCTTTTCGGTGTTGGTGTTCATCACCTGCAGACGCTCGTCGTAAAGCTCCACGAGAATGAAATCGGTGAGGTGATCAGTTAGAAAGCGCCCGAGGCCAGAGAGCACCATTTCTTCGGAACCCTCCACATCGATTTTCAGCAGGCGTACATGATTAATCCCACGATTGTCCAACGACGTTTCCAGTCGCCCGCAAGGAACATGAATGGTCTTCTTGAAATTTGGGATTAATCCGACGGAACTCAGGCCAGTCTGTTCGTCGCTTGAGACATGAAAGGACAATGAGCCTTCATGGTCAGATAAGGCGATATTAGTGACTTCCGCCCAGGTCATTCCGTTGAGTGAAAGATTGCGCTTTGCCGCATCACATGCCTCGGGGTTGGCGTCAAATGCATACACTCGGCCCGACTCGCCAACCAGGTGGGCAAGAAAGCAGGTGTAATAGCCAACGTGGGAACCGGCATCGATGCAGGTATCCCCTTGGCGTACGAGCCGGCTTACGAGATCGCTCTCGGGTGCCTCAAATATGCCGTCACGTATTAGCAAGTAGCTGAAGTAGTCGCTTGGATTAAGCAACAAATCAAATCCAAGCAGTGTCTTGACGGGCTGCAATGGAGACACAGATCGATTTTGCGGATCGGACTTCACTTCAAGTTGACCGCTTGCAATCAAGAGATTCACCGTGCCTCAGACGGGATCGGACAACAAACACCAAACTGCCTTTCACGCCCTGTCGTCGCTTCCGTTTGCCGGAAGTTTGGCCACTATGAGCAAGTGCCAGCCTAGTTTTCTCTCGAGCCAGCGGAACCACCCTTCTGGCATCCACTTGAAATACCAGTTTTTAATATATCTATATTGCACATAGTCAGGAATTCTGTAAGGAAAGATGTGGTCCTTCCACATATCCAGGATCTTTAAGCCGCGAAGCAGTTCGCGCGCTTTCTGAAAGGAGTAAACATAACTGACGGGGGATCCGATTTGCGCTTCGGAATATTTCGCCGGCAGGCGGCGCCAATTCCAGGGCTCGAACCAAATGTATCGCAGATAGATCCACAATACCTTCCAGGAAAAACGGGCATAGAGCATCAAACGCAGTTCACCTTCAGGCTTGAGGCGATTGGCGATGGCCTCGATCACTTTCCGAGGGTGCGGGGTGTGGTGGATTACCCCGAATGAATAGATGAGATCGAATTTCTGATCCGGAGGCAGCAGTTGATCCAATTCCTCTGCGTTTCCATTGACTAAGTTGGCATTTAGACCATACAGCTCAAGCCTTTTCCTGGCGATGGACACGCTCTCGGTCGAGAGCTCGACCACGGTAAGGTTAGCCCCCCTGCGTACAAAATTGCAGGAGTCTGTGCCAATGCCGCATCCGATCTCCAACACTTCTTTGCCTTGCCAGCGTTCGAATTGCGCAAAACCGGGAATGTGCGGCTCGACGAAATACTTGCGCTGTTCTACTTCATCAAAATATTCCCGGGTTCCGACGTCGCGTGCAGAATGCCGTATATTGCACGGCCGACGATCCCAATACTGCTTGACATCCTGAACAGTGGGCGCCAATTATGACTCCAATCGCATAATTACCAGGCGATGATGTACGTACAGAGTGCGGAGGTTTAGGGTTTTCAAAAGGCGGCCGCGATTACGCATGAAATGATCGAAATAGAGATATCCCATCAGGCTTTCGTGTCCAGTGTATTTGCGGAAGGCCCTGCGCTTGAGCAAGCGTAAGCCCCAAGCGGCCTTCAAGAAAATGTTAGGGGCTGCATCGACCTGTAATCGAACTTTGAACTTTTGATACCAGCCGTGCCACCTCGATAACCAGCTTCTATCGTCGCCCCGTTCGGCGCAAAGCTTCGCAAACGTCTCCTGAAAGGCAAAAAAATGTGCTGCATAATTATTGCATCCTATCAACACGATATGCATGCCTGGCCGCGCTTGAATACGGCAAAGATAGTTTTCCCAAATAGCGAGGAGCCGGTTGCGTAATTGTTGTTCGTCGGAATTATCCGTAAAGCGGGTCAGTTCCTCATCCATTTCGGACTGCCGAATACGTCCTCTGGCCAATTGACCTTGCAGCTGCTGTTGAAAGGTTCGATGGCGCTGTTCCCACTCGCTCGAGCGCTCATAGTAACAATCCACTAGCAGCACGTCCGGCGTGAGCTTTTCGGCGGGTATCTAGCGGCGGGTAAGTTGCCGCAGAGTTTCAGAGTTCTCTCCCAAGTAACAAATGACCGACTCAGGCGGAAGGATCAGGAGCAACTCCCGGACATAGAGCGCAACGACTTCCGGTTCGTAGTGGCAAAGTCGGTATAGAGGTTGCAACCCCCAATCTACTTCGCGGCTCAGTGGCAGGCCGCCATTGACTGACACGTTGAGTGGGGAAAAGAACCGGCTTCCAGTTTCGGCGCGTTGCCCCAGTGAGAACATCGGCAAACTCAGTCCCTGCAGGCCCCAATCAGAATCATTTGCTTCGATTTGGGTCTGCAGACGCACTTTTCCATGGTAGTCATTGTGAACGATCGTGCCGACATTGTTTGCCCACTCGCCGCTCAAGTAATGGTCCTGGTGGAGAATCCAGAGATGGCCGAGAAGGTGATCGGTGCGCTCCCCATTCAGCAGCCACATTCGTTTCGCGAGGTTTGAATCGGAATGAAGATACCGGTTCATTGACTCGTCAAAACCGCGTAAGCGAAAGAAATATTCGCGAGGCGCTAATTGAAAGTCCCCAGGTGCGTCAAACAAGAGGAATTTCTGAAAACGATAGTCGGGGACAGTTTCGGCAATTGCGGCTTTATTGTGCACCAGCCAATCACGCAGCACATGAAGATTATTCCGCGGCTCGCCGCGAGGCAATGCGGACCAGACGCTCTCCGGAATATCGAAACGCGGCATCTCATAAAAGCTGTCAGGCTGGCTTCGCAGCAGGGCTGCCATGTTAGGCCAGCCGGAAGCCAACACCAACAGTACATCGGGGTTGGTCGAAAGGACCCAATGGTTAAGTCGGTTGGAACGCACTATTGCCGCATTACGGGCCACATTCTCCAGGATTTTTAACGGAGAATCTCGTTTAATCTGTTCGTGGATCTCGGGCGAAATGCGGATAACTTTGAGAAGACTAAGCGCCTTCGGCGTGAGTGTGTCCCAGATGAATTCAGGCAACGTTGGCAAATGTCTGGGGGTGTTATAGTCCACGAACAGGATTTCATCCTCGTCGGTCAGCGCCTCCGCCAGACAATTAAAGCCAAAGGCGGTTCGTTTGTGGAGGTTGAAACCGTAGTTATCGTTTCTACCGTAGGTAATGACCGAAAGCACCTTGGCACTTCACCTCATCGTAAAAATCGACCTGACAAAATCGCCGTGTTTCGGACCCTAGGGCACTCACAGCACTTCTACGCACGCATGATACCCGCTACTGCTCACCACGATTTAAACAATTGTCCAAAATTAAGAAACGTCCTTGGCATGGATTCAACTGGCAGGTCTGCAAACCGCAGTCTCAGTTGTTCTGTTTTCCAATCGGGCTGCTCTATAGTAGCCAGTCCAAAACAAATATTCAAAGTGGTACCCGCATGCCTTACCTAATAGCGGCAGCAGTACAGGAGCAAAAGGTACTCGTCCTTCGAAGGTGAAGGTCAGTGGGGATGCGATCCAACCCAGGGAGCAGCGCAAAATCCGACGCCACGTGGATGGCAACAAGGTCTCTTCGAGCTGAGGATGCTTGCTCAATAACTGATGCAAAGCACTGCCAGCGTCCAAGCGCTTCTGCGTGAATGATTTTAGCGACAGTATGGGGTCGTGTAGCACGGCCGCACGCGGATTAAAGACTAACCGACAACCTGATCTCGTCAACCGGTAGCCCAGGTCCGTATCTTCGAAAGCTGCTCCCACAAAGCGCTCGTCGAAAAGCCCGGCCTTCAGCAGTGCACCTCGGGGGGCGGACGCGTTACAGCTGTACAGATGTTGGAACGGCACGTTCAACGAGTCGGGAAATTGGAAGGAGTGAATCAATTCTTTATGGCTTATGATCCAGTGAAAGGCAGAATCGTTTTCGCTCCACCCATTGCGCACGTATCCCAAGACAGCGGAGCCCGGATGCAGAAGATGGCTGTTGAGGTGTTGTTGAACGAGATCTGGCTCCGCAATAACGTCGTCATCGAGAAAAAGTAAAATCTGGCTTTTGCAACTTTCAATGCCTGAATTTCTTGCGGCCGCAGCTCCAGGTCTTGTCTGCTTTAAGCATTTCCAATTAGGAAAACTTGCACCAAACCGGCGCAGCAGCTCGGAAGTGTCGTCGCTGCTGTCATTGTCTACCACAACAACTTCGAAATCCTGGAGCGGAACGGTTTGAGCGAGGAGACTTTGTAGCGTGCGCTCTAGCTTGGTGGCGCGATTTCGAGTCGGAATGACGATACTCAACTGCAAGACTCAACCCCTTCCCCGCCCGTTTCCTAGCCGACGCTATTGTAGAATCTGAAAAGCGTTCTGAGGCATATCGGATGAAAGTCGCGATTCCTTCTACCACAACAAGACAATCACCCTATGACCATGGAACGCTTCTTCTCTGAGGAAAGTCTCTGGCGATCCAGGCAGCAAGGACGATGATGTTTGAGAGCGTTCCGGCCCTTGCCAGCATCTTCCGCTGTAGAGTTCTGGCCGCGGTCATACTCGGAGCTCATCTCCTCATGCCATCCACCCTTACCGCGCAGTTGGTCTGTCCCCCTTCGCCGCCCGCCAGTACGAATAGCGACGAAGTGAATATTTGTGCTGTGAAGCAGGAAAAGGATGGGCCGATTTTTAAGCTTCACGTTCGCAGCAGGATTTCCTATCGCACCTTCATTCTTTGGGCCGATGAAGTCACCTATGACTCCGATAGCGGGGAAACCCACCTCGACGGCCACGTTGTGCTTAATGGCGGTCCGAACGATGAGCACATTGAAGCAAGCAAGGCCGTATACAACGTTCGCAATGAGACAGGACTTTTCTACAACGTGGTCGGGACCATCGGTCTGCAAAAACCGGTGCTGCATCATTTAATCCTAACCTCCACTAGTCCGTTCGCGTTCACAGGAAAGTTAGTGGAAAAAACTGGTCCTGATCACTATATCGTGCATGACGGCACGGTCACGAGTTGCGAACTGCCGCATCCTAAATGGCAATTTAACGCTCATCATGTGGTCATGGAACTTGGCCACAATGCTGTGATCTATCGCAGCACCTTTCGTGTCAAAGGCGTTCCGGTGCTTTTTTTGCCTATCGCCACCCATCCGCTTCAGCGCCAGCCTCGCCAATCTGGATTCCTGATCCCTAATTTGGGGCGCTCTTCCACGAAAGGCACCATCCTCGGAGATTCCTTCTACTGGGCCATCAACCGCAGTACGGATGTTTTGCTGGGAGCGGAGTACTATTCGCAACGTGGATGGGCTCAGCACGCCCTATTCCGAGCTCGACCCAGCGATAGGTCGTTCGTAGACTTGAGATTCTTCGGTGTTGCCGACCGGGGAATTGGAACACCCAAGGTGAGCCAGGGTGGTCAGGAAGTTCACCTCAATGCACAAGCCAGGTTCGGCGACGGCTTCCGTGGAGTGGCCAATATTGATTATTTGAGTTCTTTTATTTTTCGGCTCGCCTTCAATGAAGTGTTCACGCAAACCGTGTCTTCGGAAGCTATTTCCAATCTCTTTTTGACCAAGACATCCCCAGGAGTTTTCTATAACGCCGCGGTAAGACGTTACGAGAACTTCGAGAGCACTAACAACGCAGATCGAATTGTGATCTTTCATGCGCCCACCTTCGAATATGCAAGCCTGGACCACCGGGTAAGCCAATCGCCCTTGTTTTTATCCATGGACGTCGCCGCTGAGGGTTTGTCGCGCAGTGAGCCTTCGTTTCGTACGGCGCCTCTGGTCGGGCGTTTCGATTTTGTCCCTACAATGTCTCTACCTTTGCTGTTTCGGGGATGGTCGCTTCGCCCGGAGCTGGGGGTCCGCGACACTTTTTACACTCAGCGACTCCTGCCTACCAGCGGGGTTGGGGTAGCGTCCAATGATCTAACCAATCGTCGCGCTCTCGAGGCTTCTGTTGAGGTTCGCCCGCCATCGCTGGAGCGAGTCTTCAATCGAGGTCTCTTAGGCCATAAACTTAAGCATGTATTCGAGCCCCAGGCGGTGTATCGCCGGGTTGTGGGTGTCAACAACTTCCCGAATATTCTTCGTTTCGACGAGCGCGATATCCTCAGCAATACCGATGAGGTCGAGTATAGGGTCGTCAACCGCCTTTACTCCAAGAAGAGTTCGAGTTCTTCAAGCAATTGCGGCACGGTCAGCGAGATATTCACACCGGATCCTTTGAGATCTGCGGAGGATTCACCCGAACTAGATTCCGCCTTAGGGCAGCAGAAGGACGAAGCGGTGAAAGCTGTGCCTTGCCCTTCGGGACCGGAGGCTCGCGAACTCGTCAGTTGGGAACTGGGTCAGAAGTACTTCCTCGATACCACTTTCGGTGGAGCGCTGGTTGACGGTCGCCGCAATGTTTTCACGACCACCGCCGACCTCACCGGCATTGCCTTTCTTACCAGTCCGCGACATCTATCGCCTTTGATTTCGCGACTGCGGATCGCTCCGAGAGCTCACGTAGATGCTGAGTGGGATTTGGATTACGACTTCAAGAGCAGCCGAATCAGTTCCAGCACCGCGCTGGTCAACTACCAGCTAGGGCGAATCACATTCGGAGGTGCCGATGTATATCTGAGAGTCCCGGGAGAGAATCTGGTTTCCAATAATATTTCGAGCCCGCTCCACTTTCATCAGTTTCGGATCCTGCTGGCATACGGTACTCCCAACAAGCGCGGCCTGAGCGGAGCAGGCGCGGTGGGCTTCGATGCTGACGTCGGGTTTTTGCAGTACAGCGCCGTGCAGACGAGCTACAACTGGGATTGCTGCGGAGTCAGTATGGAATATCGGCGCTTCGCACTCGGTGCGGTGCGTAACGAGAATCAATACCGCTTCAGCTTTAACTTGAGCAATGTGGGAAGCTTCGGAAACATGAAACGGCAGGAGCGACTTTACTAGAGTGCTACTTTTCCAGCTATCACCAGGCCTGTGTCCGCAGGCTATCAACATGCTGTGATAACAGTGATTCGTAACGCGAGATTACGAAATCCGTAGAGCCATCTTCAATCAGTTCACCTCCATGAAGCAGCAAGACCCGGTCGCAAAACTGGCGGACGCTGCCCAGATCATGCGATACAAAGAGAATGGTCTTGCCCAGAGTCCGAAATTGCTCGATCCGCTCGAAGCATTTGCGCCGGAATTCTCCGTCCCCCACAGCCAATATCTCATCGATAAGGAGAATGTCAGGATTGACCTCGGTCGCAATCGCGAAGGCTAGTCGCATGTACATGCCGGAAGAATACTGTTTTACCGGCACATCGATGAATTCACCTAATTCCGCGAACTCGATGATCTGAGATTCGCGTTTCATTACATCGCGCTTGGACAGTCCGAGAAGGAGTCCATTCAAGAGGATATTTTCCCGACCCGTCAGCTCGTGATGAAAGCCTGCACCTAATTCAATCAGTGGCGCGATGCTGCCGTTGACGGCCACTTCACCGCTGGTGGGAATGTACACCCCCGCAATGATTTTTAAGATGGTGCTCTTACCCGAACCATTTCGACCGATGATGCCGACCATCTGTCCTTCCGCGACTTGGAAGGAGACATGTTTCAGTGCCTCGAAATCATGGTAGCTGGTTCGGCGCCGAAACTTGGCGAAGGCTTCGCGCAGCGTATCGGGCCTCTCCTGAATGATTCGAAACCGTTGAACAACGTTATCAAAGATAACTCTGACGGCAGCCTCCCTCATTCGACGTACTTAGATGTAATAAATGAAACGATTCTGGTAGTGCCGGAAAATTGAGAACCCAATCATCAACGCGGCGATTCCGCAACCCAGGGACAGCGCGGCTGAATACAAAGACGGCAATTGCCCATAATAAATACTGAGCCGAAAACCATTCAAGACGTACAGCATCGGATTCAGGCGAAAAAGCCAGCGATACTTCTCGGGTATGAAATCAAGCGAATAGATAATCGGGGAAAAATAAAACCAGGCGGAGAGCAAAATCTGAACGATATGACTGACATCCCTGTAGAACACGTTGGCGGTCGCAAAGAAAAACGCGGCTCCTTGCGTAAACAGGAAGAGTCCGAGCATTGGGACCGGGAGGTAGACCCATGTCCAGTGTAGCGGGAAACGTAATAGTACGATCAAAAGCGCCAAGGGAATCAGCGAGAGCAGGAAGTTCACCACATTCGAAACAATCGCAGCCACCGGAAAAACCAGCTTCGCTACATAAATCTTTTTTAACAGTGGGCCGTTACCGACGACAGAATCCACCGAATATGACATCGCTTGGGAGAAAAAAGTCCATGGCAGCAGCATGCTGAGAAGGAAAACTGCGTAATGATCTATCGAGAAACGCATGATCGTACCGAAAACCAATGTCAGCACAATCATCAGCAGCGCGGGATTGAGCAATGCCCAGAAAAAACCCAGTAACGAACGCTTGTAGCGTACACGGAGCTCCTTAAGGGCGAGGGCCCAAATAAGTTCCCGGTATCGGTACGTATCTCGTGCAAACTCGATCATGAATACTCTTTCTGCTGCAAGCAGCTGTCGCCGCGTGTACCGCTCTGGATTCTTGTAGATATTGGCCGTTAACCCGATAATGGCAGTTATTTTATCTTTAGATTGGCGTCTGGAGGGAAGCGAGACCTAAACCTGGAAGTTATAATCTCATCCCAGAATGCATGCCGGCTCCGTCATCATTGTCACATACAATTCTGAGGAGAACATCGCGAGCTGCCTGAAAGCGCTGGCTGGCGAAACAGAATGGCAGGTTATCCTGATTGACAATGCTTCCGTTGACTCCACGATCCAACGGGCCCGCGAAAGTGGAGTGGATGTACGCATTGTGTCGAACCCCGCAAATGTCGGATTTGCCGCCGCACTCAACCAAGGCGCAAAGATGGCAACCGGAAAAGTCCTGCTCGTCCTAAACCCAGACGTTATCGTCACGGCCGGATCGCTAAGTAGACTCGCGGAGACCTTGTCGCAGGATGGAGTCGGAGGCGCAACTGGAATGCTGGTCGCCGTGGATGGCTCCCCGGCCCTGGGTTTCAATGTCCGGCGATTTCCAACCCTCGGCCGCATGTTAGCGGAAGTACTTCTCCTCAACCGGCTTTGGAAGGAAAACCCGCTTAATCGGCAGTACCGATGTCTGGACCTCGACCATGGCTCGCTTCAGGAAATCGAGCAGCCTGCTGGCGCTTGCCTGGCGGTAGAGCGCAACGTATGGGAAAGCTTGGGTGGTTTCGACGAAACTTTCTATCCCGTGTGGTTCGAGGACGTGGACTTCTGCCGCCGTCTGCGTCTACACGGCTGGAAAATTATTTATTGTCCAGCGGCGGTCTTTATTCACAGTGGCGGACACAGCGTCAATCAGCTGCGAAACATCACAGTCATCGCGAAACGACCATCTTGCGTTTTGGTCTAATCATCGGAATCATCCTGCGTGCCTTGATGTCGCAGGCAGGGTTTCAACCAAGCGGCGTGGGTAGGAGCGAAGCCATGCGCGCCTATACCCATGTTCTGTGGCGTTATGGTCTGCATGGCGGCAGCGGTGAGACCGAGAACAAAAGCCACAAGGTCGGATCGTTTGTCAGTTAATTTCGGAGTTGTCGAGGAATCCCTCCGGATTTTTCGAACCGCTCTCCAGCAATGAAAATAGCAATTTTAGGCACGCGCGGTATCCCCGCCCGCTACGGCGGGTTTGAGACGCTCGCCGATCAGCTCGCCAAACGTTTGGTTCAACGCGGACATCAAGTAGCGGTGTATTGCAGGAAGCCTTTCGTAAAACCTGACGATGACTTCGATCACCGAATCAGACGAATCATTCTTCCGACTATCTCAAATAAGCATTTCGATACCCTGTTTCATACTTTTCTTTCTGTGCTGCATGTACTGTTCACCGATGCGGACGTGTTATTGATTTGCAATGTTGCCAATAGTCCGGTGGCGTGGATCCCCCGTCTGGTGGGCAAACCTACCGCCCTGAACGTCGATGGATTAGATCGCAAGCGCCGTAAATGGAATTTCTTGGGACAATGGTTTTTGCATTTTTGTGAGGTGCTGGCGGCATTTACTCCCACCCGTTTAGTTACCGACGCTGGCACAATCCGTGAATACTTCCGCCAACGTTATCACAAGACATCGGAAATGATTGCTTATGGCGCCGAACCTGTCCGCACTGACAACAGTGAGTTTTCCGATTTTGGATTATCTAGCCGACGATACATCTTATATGTTGCGAGGCTCGAACCGGAGAACAACCCCGAGCTCGTGATTCGGGCCTACCGCGACGTCGACACCGATTGGCCTATGGTGGTCGTTGGAGGAAATCCTTATCGGCCCGCCTACGTGCAGCAGCTGAAGTCCATGGCTGATAATCGGGTTATCTTTACAGGTCCGATCTACGGCGATGATTATTGGAAGTTGCAAAATAATGCCGGGCTATTTGTCTTCGCTGGGGAAATTGGCGGCGTCCATCCCGCGCTGGTGGAAGCGATGGCGGCCCCTAATGCCATTCTTTACCTCGATACGCCTACCAACCACGAAACGACCGGAGGATGCGGGATTTCGTTTCGCCCAGAGCAACGTGAGTTGGCGGAGAAATTGAGTCAGTTGATCGCGTCACCTGAGCAGGTCGACGGATTAAGAGAACGAGCGCAGCGCTTTGCACGAGAGAATTACAACTGGGAGAAAATTGTCGATCAGTATGAGCAGCTTTTCGAAGGGATGTTTCGCTAGCGCCTTAAGGGCTGTGGTCGCGCTGGACTAGGCAAAAACCAGCGTAGGAGTTGGCGGTCCGAGACCCGGCGTCGCGATTGAATCGCTTGTCGCTTCCTTTGAAGATCGTGCCGCAATTTCCAGACTGCGGTTAATGCTGACGTAAGTCGTCGATCAACTAACAAGCAATAGCCAATGACTTGCGCGTCCCGGAATGTCACAGGAAAAAACAGCCGGGCGTATAGGGGAAGTGAAATATTTTTGACGCGCATCAAAAAACGATTCTTGATGGAATGCCAATTGATGGCCAGTGGTAGCTCTTTGCGGCGTTCGGGCGTGACGCGGCGCACATGCCATGCCACGGCTCGGGGAGTGTAAAGGCATTGCCAACCCAGCAATTGAGCACGCCAGGCCAGGTCCGCGTCTTCGCGATAGGCGAAGAATTGCTCGTCGAAAAACTCTCCCTCGATAGCAATGTCTTGTAGCATTTGACTGCGATAAAGCGCTGCCGCGCCGGTGGCTCCAAAAACAAATTCCGGCATTTCAAATTGCCCCTGATCCAACTCTTCCGCACCCCGATCCAGGTGACGGAGATTGCGAAGAAAGTAGATCCCAGTCGAGTCGATGATTTTGGTGAATTCAGAGGCCGCCCCAGGATTCCAGCGCAGCAGCTTGCCGCAAACGGCGCCCACGTCGGAATGTCCCTCGCCGGCGGCCACGGCTTCGGCAAGAAGGTCGGGATGAAGGACAACATCCGGATTCAGTGATAGCAGCCACTCTCCATTCGCCAGTCTTGCAGCCGCGTTTTGAGCCGCTGCGAAGCCAGTATTCACCTGGTTATAAACAATTCTGGCCTGGCCCTCGTACTTTGCGAGTATGTCTCGAGTTCCATCCGTGGAAGCGTTGTCCACAATGATCAATTCCACGGGATGATGCGTCTGTGCCCGAACCGACTCCAGACATCGCTCAAGGAATCTCGCTGAATTGTAGGTGGTGATGAGGACGGAAATCATGGCTGAAGCAGTAGGTTCATGGGCATAGGAAAGATCGTCGTTTTAATGAGCTCCTCTGCCTGAGAGTACGGTGGGAATAGTTTTAATCAGGATCTTGAGATCCAGCCAAACCGACCAATTATCGATGTAAAGCAAATCAAGCCGCGTCAGTCGCTCGAACCGAAGTTGGCTGCGTCCCTCCAAAGCCCACAAGCAAGTAAGTCCTGGGCGCATACGGAGCCGTCGACGCTGCCAGGGTTGATACTGTTCGACCTCCTGCGGCAGCGGCGGCCTTGGACCTACCAATGACATGTCCCCGCGTAAGATGTTCCAGAGCTGCGGTAATTCATCCATGCTGAACATTCGCATCCAACGGCCCAGCTTCGTACAGCGTGGATCGTTGCGCATCTTGAACAGAGGAGCTTCTGCCTCGTTCAGCGCGCTCAAATCAGCGAGTAGCTCGTCGGCGTCGACCACCATGGAACGGAACTTCAGCAGCACAAATTGTCTTCCTCCGAGACCGCAGCGGATCTGTCTAAAAAGCACAGGACCCTTCGAAGTCAGTTTTACCAGCAGGGCCAGGAAAAGAAAGAGCGGAGAGAGCACAACTAAAGACAAGATGGAGAGGATGACGTCGACGGTACGCTTAAACAAGAGGGCGAAGTCATTCTGCGGAGTACTGGCAAGAGTAAGCAGAGGAACGTGCGCCAAGTGTTCCACGAAAATGTGAGAGAAACCTTTGGGAAGAAAGTCGAGCTGAATGCGAATGCGTACTCCCTCCTGTTCACATTGCTGCATTAGGGGTTCCAGCTCAAGCAGTTCTTCTTTCTCCACCGCAAACACAACCTCATCCACTATGCGATTGTGTAACATCTTCACAAGTTGTTCTTTAGGGAGCACGGAATAGGCCCGACGTAAGCCCGCCGGCGATGTTGGCGGTTCATTTCCGATGTGTATAAAGCCCAGCAGGCTCAAGCCAAAACGTTCTCCTGCTTCCAATAATGTGGCGACTTCAGCGGCCCCGTTGCCGCTTCCGACAATGATGAAATGCCGTCTCTGCTCCGGCCTCGATCGCAGCCACGTTCCCCCAATTAACAGAAGCCAACGGCTGGTTCCGAGGAATAGGAATTGCAGAACGGCGAAAAGGAACAGAAAGCTTCGGCTGACGAAGTGACCTTGCAGAAGGAATAGTGCGGAAAATAACGTGAGCAGCCCAAGGGCCGCCATTTTGACGATGTCGGTAGCAATTTCGCGCGGCCGGCGCAGTTCAACTTGCTTATAAGCGCCCAGAATGTAGCCCAACAGTGGAAAAATCACCACCGCTGCCAGCAGGACCGGGAGATAGAGGCGAAACAAATGGATGGGACCGGCACGTTGCCAATCATCCTGCCCAGCCCACAGTCGAATCAGGAAGGCCAGCACGAAGGCCGCTGTTGTCGCAGCGACATCGTTCAGGACGCAGGTGAAAGCAATATTTCGCGAAAAACGAGAAAACATCTAGGAAGTCAATCTTCGAGCGATTTGAGAATATAGCATACGCGATACAGTGTAATATCTTGCGCCGTGCTATTTAGAATACCCTGCGTCAGTCTCCGCCGGTTTCACTCATGTTGAAGTCTGCTTCGTTGTCCGAGTCCGAATCTCCTGCTCCCGCAGTATCGTCAAAGTGGACTAACTGGATCGACGTGGCCATTTTTATCTGCCTGGCTGCGATTGCCGTATGTGCACCTCTCACCACTAAGGGAGCAACCAATGCTTTCCGTGCCGCGACCGCCATTTGGTTGGTAAAGATCTTCACCGGCAGGATCCGATTCTATCGTCAGCCGCTGGCGCTTCCACTGTTTTTGTTCTTGTCACTTTCGTTCATTTCCACCCTGTTCTCCGTCGTACCTTTTATGAGTTGGGGCCGAATGCGAACTGTGACGCTTTTATTCATCGCAGTGCTGCTGCCCCAGACTGTCAGCAGCCTGCGACAGATCAGGATTTTGACCGGATTGCTAATCGCCGGTTGCTGCCTGGCCGTGTTGTACACGGGATGGCAGTACACGGCTGGAATAGGAGTCAAACTAGAAGCGACCGGGGTCCCCGGTACAACACTTTCAAAATTTGGTTTGCAGCCTGACGACATTATTCAGCAAGTGAATGGCAAGCGCACGCTGACCGCTGGGCAACTGTTTACCAAGTTGCGTAAAGTGCCAGCGGATGCCGAGGTGCATCTTCTGGCGGCACGGTTCGCTCCGCTGGAACATTTCAAGATTTTGATTCAGCGTCGGCAAGAGCTGGAAGATTATCTATCGCAGCCCGGACTCAAACTAGTTAGAGGTCATCCGCTGCGTGCCGAAGGTTTTCTCAAGCATTACTTCCCCTATTCGGAAGTCCTGGTGCTGATTGGGCTATTGGTCTGGGGATTATGTATCGCAGGCGGCGACGTCAGCACCGGGGCGCGCGTGGCGCTATGTCTCGCATTTCTGGCAATCACCGTGGCTGTAGGTCTGACTTTGACGCGTATTTCTCTGGTAAGTCTGCTGGCCGGTGCTCTGCTGATTTCGTTGATGCGCGCTGAGCGCAAGACTATCGTCCGAATCTTGGTCGGCTTCATCATCGTCACTTTGGTTGGTGTGCACTGGATTAACCAGCGGAGAGCTCTGACAGTCTTCAATACCGCTGATCCCGGCACTCAATACCGTTTGCTGATGTGGAGAGACAGCCTCAAGCTGATTCGCGCACATCCTCTGGTGGGTGTGGGTCTCGACAGCATCAGTGGCGATTGGCATCGGTGGGATTTGGAAGCTTACCGGCGTTATCCGCTTCATACGCACTTCCATTCAACTCCAATCCAGTTCGCGGTAGAATGCGGATTGCCTACCCTCTTTGCCTGGCTGGGACTTGTCATCGCCTACCTGGTTTTTTTGCTGCGGTTAGCGCGCGCAACGCGGGATAAAGGGTGGTTCGCGCAAGGGTTGGCATTAGGAATTTTAGGGGGACACGTCGCCTTCCTGCTGATCTCGTTGCTGCAATACAGCTTTGGGGATGCAGAGGCGATGGTCGTGTTCTGGTTCTGTATGGGCCTGGCACTGGCGCTTCATCGGGTTCTGCCGGACGCTGGTCCCGTTGTAGTCTAGCCGCCAGAGGCTTAAAACTTCAGATGTCTTGAGGCCACACCAGATGTGCAGGAATATCAAAACCCTTTTTAACTTTGATCCGCCCGTCACTCCTGAAGAGATTCAAGCCGCTTCGCTGCAATTCGTGAGAAAGATTACCGGTCTTAACAAACCGTCAAAGGCAAACGAAGCGTCGTTCCTGGCCGCAGTCGATGAAATATCCGAAATATCGACTCGTCTTCTCCGTTCGCTCGAAACCACTGCAACGCCGAAGAATCGCGAAGAAGAAGCGGCAAAAGCGAAGGCTCGCGCCGCAGAAAGATTCGGTACTTGAGAGAATCATTGTGACTCTTTCGAGAAGGACAGTATTTGTGTATTCGGTACACTGACCATCTTGACGGTCGCACGATAAGGACTATTGAAGTCCCTTCCACACCATCCGGTGGAACAGCTCGTCCATAGCCCGTGGTGATTCTTTCGCGCCGCGATCAAGCCACCATTGCAGCAGCGACAGCATGCTCCCGGCCAACGCCGAGGCGCGAGGACCCAATTCGCGTTGCGGTAGGTTCGATAGACGCTTGGACTCCGTGAGGCGCCGCTCAATCCCGCGGGCAAAATAGCCTTGCGCAAGATCCAAGAAATCGTTGAGACGGCCAGAGTCGGCCAGCACGCGATAAAGCTTCTTCTGGCTCCCGATGTGGGCAAAGAGCTCTGCCACAGGCACAACTCGATGCGATTCTTCCTTTTGAATGCTGAGCGCCGTGCTCATCGTTTCCAGGAACTTCTCTAACTGGCTGAGCAGGAGGTCATCCTTGTCGCGGAAGTGAAGATAAAAGGTGGAACGACCCACCGAGGCGCGATCCAGCACGTCCTGCACCGTCACGTCATCGATCGGCCTCTCCTGGATCAACGCCACCAGAGCACTGCCGAGCCGCTCACACGTACGCCGGATGCGCCGATCAGGCTTCCGCTGCCTTTTTTGTTTTTTCCGTAGCCCGGTATGTTCACGCAATTTGGAGCGCTCATTTTTGGACATCGACCGCCTCTTTGTTCAGCAACTAGGGCTGCTACTCGACTTGACGGCGTTTGGCCGCTACATTGCGAATCATAGGGCAAAGAAGAAAGACGATGAACCGTTTTCGTTTACTTGCAATCGGGACCACGTTGATGCTCGCGCTTACCACGGCCGCGCAACAGGCTCCTACCAGCAGCGACGCGCACGGCGGGAGTGGCGGCGGCGTGCCTACCGTCCAAGAGCAGCTGAAGGTCCTGACCGAGAAGCTTGATCTCACCGGCGATCAGCAGGCCAAAATCACACCCATCCTGAGAGAACTGCATGACGCCACGCAGAAGCTCGTGCAGGACAAAAGCCTGTCGCGCGAAGAGCGCCTGGCCAAGGTGAGGCCCCAGCGCTATAAGGCGGATAAGCAAATCCGCGAGTTCCTGAGCGACGACCAGAAGAAAAAGCTCGATCAGTACCTGCAGGGGCCGCACCCTGAGATGCATGGCAACCTGAGCGGGGTGACACCACCGCCGCAGCGGACACCATAGATTTGAAGAGATCGCCGTCTTGAAAAACGATGTGGCAAACCTCGAAGACGAGACCTTCTTCGCCACCTTCCGCCCGTTGCGGGTTATCCATGGGCAGGTGCCGCAACGGGCAAATCTGCCTCACTCCGTGCTTGCTTCGCACGAAGCAGCAGCACCGCCGTGATGCCCAGCGATGCATTCTGCGTCAGTATCTCGATTGTATGAATGAAGCGCTGGGTTGGGCCCATGAAGGGATTCGGCAACAGAAGAGGCGCGGCACCTCCTGCCACCCACATTATCAAGCCCACGGCGATGGCCGCTTGCGCCCGGCTCATCCGCAAGGTGCGAATCACCGGAAGCACGGCCAAAGTCATCAGCGCGCCGCGTCCAATTTGGATCACCCAAAACCAGACGCCTAATTTGGCAACCAGCTGAGGCGCATCGGGGTAGTAGCCTTTCGTGAAAAACCGGTAAGTAATCCACCCGAAGACCAGATAGTACAGGACATAGGCGATGCCGCAGACCACGACCAGCAGCGCTACTTTGTCTGCCGAGCGCAACTCCACCTTGGGACCGTCCGCACGAGGCAGTTTCAATATCACAGCCAGGATAGCCAAGACAGTCGCCACGATGAGATAAATCACCGATGCCCCCACCAAGTCTTGGACGGCGTGTTGCTGGATTTCCGGCGCCTGTAGGAAGATCAGCGCTTCCGACCACAGGCACAAAACCGTGACAATCAAGAGCACGGGCGCGACAACGCCGAATTGAGAGAGGGCCCGGCGTGGCCCGAACAGAGCCACCGGTACAAACGAAGCGGACAGCGCGATTCCCGCGAGCCAGCACCAACTAAAGCCGCCGGTTCCCCGAGCGATGGTTGTGAGTGACAGGCCGCCGAGCACACAGTAGAGCACGACACGCAGTATTCTCATCACCTTTCTCCCGTGGCTTGTCCATATGTTGTCAGGGCGTCTTTTGTCCAGCGGAGCTGGGTTTCATAAGCCTGGATGCCGCTTTCGAGAGCAAGCCTGCCCGATTGGGGCATATGCTGCCGGTTCGATTTGAGGTATTTCCGAAGACTCGGAATGTATGCGGCAAGCTCTTTGTGGAAGGCTTTCAGGAATTGGAGGGCGGCGCCTTTCTCGGCAAACTGATCCATGAAGGCGAACCGCAGCATGAGCGCGTCCAGGTTTCGAAC
>MNGW01000060.1:32227-32751 GCA_001918935.1 Acidobacteriales bacterium 13_1_40CM_3_55_5
GCCGGAGCCCGGCCCCCTGCGCCGTATGCCCGCGCACGAGCCCGCGTTGTTCGAGGCGGTGCAGAGCGGGGTAGATGGCCCCCGGGCTGTCGCTGAAGGAAATCATCGGGGTGGAGGAAAAAAATTTTCTCAGGTCGTAGCCGGAACGTGGCTCCTGCCAGATCAGCCCGAGAAGGGCAAACGCGAGCGTCGAGTCTCGATTGAGTTTAACCATACGCTGCGTACTATTATAGTACGTATCGTACTATAGACGGAAAAAACACCTGTCAACGTCGCGGGAGGCAAGGAATGGCTAGTTCCAATTCGTGAAAGGAATCTCTAAGTGCCTACAAACTCCAATCCATTCGCGGTAGAATGCGGATTGCCTACCCATCTCGGCCGTTATTCAGCCTTCATCAATCCTATAAGGTTGGACTTGGAGTCGAGTCTTGGATATTTATCTCGTCGACGGAACTTACGAACTGTTTCGGCACTACTACGCATTGCCTTCCGCACGGGATCAGGATGGCCGGGAAGTTGCCGCC
>MNGW01000060.1:32914-33873 GCA_001918935.1 Acidobacteriales bacterium 13_1_40CM_3_55_5
AATTCGAGGCGGATGATGCGCTGGCTGCCGCCGCACTTGCGGCCGCCCGAGATGCACGCGTCGAACGGGTGATCATCTGCACCCCGGACAAAGACCTGGCCCAATGTGTGAGTGGGACGCGCATCGTCCAGCTGAACCGCCGGACGCGCGTCACTTTAGATGAGCCGGGTGTGGTCAAGAAGTTCGGCGTATCTCCGGCCTCGATCCCTGACTATCTGGCTCTGGTGGGCGACGCGGCAGATGGCTATCCGGGCCTGCCAGGCTGGGGAGCGAAGTCGTCGGCTGCTGTTCTTGCCAAGTTTCTCCATCTCGAAGCCATCCCTTTGGACTACCGCGAGTGGCGTGTGAACGTCGTCAACGCGTTTGCCCTCGCAGATACCCTTCGCCGCGAGCGGGACAACAACGCCGTGCTTTTTCGAACGCTGGCCACGCTTCGAACGGACATCGTACTCTTTAATGACGTGGACCAATTGCGCTGGAACGGACCAACAGACTGCTTCGACGCACTGGCGGCTCGATTGGACGCGGCTACGGGAAAAAGCCTTCAAGGCTCCGTCAATCATTGAGCATGCCGATTCAGCGATCCGCAAGTTGGCTATACCTGGATTGTAGGTCGATCCGGGGACAGAATCACTGGCCGCCGCTGCGGTCGAGTGGGCAAAGGTAATGGCGGAGAGAGTGGGGAGTCTAACGAGTATTGAAAACAAAGTAACTTGCTGACTCTAACCTGTCCAGTAAGTCCACGAAGTCCTACATGTCCAGATCGGTAGCACAAATTAGCACAGATTCCCGGCACTACTCTAGGCCAACCAGCTTTCACTTCATCATCAATGCTACAATCCCGCCCCGAACGGAGCTATGCAGATCATACTTGACGCGAACGTCTATGCCACTGACTACAGGATGAAAGGTGTTTCATTTCGTACCTTGTTCGAATATTTACGCCGAACCGACTCCAG
>MNGW01000051.1 GCA_001918935.1 Acidobacteriales bacterium 13_1_40CM_3_55_5
CAATGATTCACGAGACTTCCGATCCGGCAACTGCACCACGATGATCGCCGCCAGTACAATCACGATTCCTATCATTTGTGTTGGCCGGAGAATCTCGCCCAGCACTAATGCCGCGATCACGATCGAGAACACCGGTTCCAGGCAACTGACCACAACCGCGCGTGTGGGTTCCAGATGCTGCAATCCCGCGAAGTAAAACGAAAATGGCCCCAGCACTGAGATTAGCGAAAATCCCAGGAGGAACAGCCACTGTCCGCCGGAATAGTGCGCGGCCACTATCTTCCACGGTGGATTCACCACAATCCAGAAGAGCGATGCGCTGAGCGTGGTGTAGAGCAGGACCGTCCACCGATCGTAGCGGGCGAGGATGCTGTGTCCGCCAATGTTGTAAAACGCAAAAGAGAATGCCGCGAGCAGCGCTGCCATCACGCCCAGCGGATCCAGTCGGAACGTTCCCGGTCCCACGACGCCGATCACCATGGCGATTCCCGCCACTGCCAGTCCTACAGCGGATACGCGTTGCAGGGTCGGCCTTTGCAATCTGCGTGCAACCGAATAGAGCAAAACCCAGATCGGCGCCGTGTATTGCAGGATGATGGCGGTGGCCACATTCGTTCTCTGGATTGCGAGATAGTAAAAGAAATTGGACGCGGCTACGCCCAGAGTTCCCAACAGAAAAATTCTGCCCACATCGGCCCGAGGCAATCGCAGTTGCCGCCACCCGCGATACAAACCCAGCACTGGCAGAAAAATGAGAAAAGAAAATGTGGTCCGGCTCTGCGAAAGAATTAAAGGATCGATGGGCCGCAGTGCCTCGCCGCCTGGAAGCAAGCGTCCGGTGAAGGCAGCGCGCCCCAAGGTAGCTGCGACTCCCCATAAGAATGCGGCGGTGGCAATGTAAAGATATCCGCGGACGGGAGAGGGGGACTTACGAAGTACGATTGTCGATTGACGAATTCTAACCTTCCTAGTCAGTTACATACTCGATTTCGAAGGTGATTTTAGCTGTCTTCTTCAGCATTGCCGATACTGAGCAGTACTTTTCTTCCGAGAGCTTGACCGCGTCTTCGACGGCTTTATGGGAAACATTTCCGCCGACGCGATAGATCAAGCGAATGTCAGTATAGGCCGATGGTGGGCTGGCAGCCCTCTCGGCAGTGGCGCGTACTTCCAGGCTGCTGAACGGTTCGCGCTTCTTACGGAGAATACTGGCGACGTCGTAGCCGGTGCACCCGCAGAGTCCAATCAGGACTAATTCCATGGGACTGTTGCCGGTCTTCTTGTCACCATCCACGACGATAGCGTGGCCGGAAGTGGCGACGGCGTTGAAGCGGTAGTTGTCGAGGAGGGTGGCGCGGGCTTCAGTCATAGGACACCAATTTACGAATTACGATTGACGATTTTCGATTTTAAATCCTCGCTTCACAGTGAGCTGGGAAGCGGAGAAGCAACCAGTTGGTTTGCCTCGGAAATGATGTCACCCAAGAGCTCACCACGAACAAGGCCGGCTTCCGTCAGCATTTCCAGCCAAAAGACAGTTTCGTCCGCCTCTTCGACGACAATTCCAATTTTCGTCAGGAATTCGGGGCGGGAACGTCCGCGGCACGCCGCACGATAATTTGCCGCCACCGAAGTCCCAGAGCGAAGCAGTTGATATCCGATTACCCGCGGTTACTTTTTAGTCCGAGTCTTCAATTCGTCAGTTCTGCTTGTCATAGACTACGTCGACTTCGAGAGAAATCGACAATCGTCAATCGTACTTCGTAAATTGCTTCCTGGCTGTGACTCCCATCACCGCCGATTGTCCGTACTCGGCTCGGGATGAATCAGCACGCGAAACAACTCCGGCGCTTCTTGCTTGAAGCGGATTTCGAGATCGGTGGAAATGTCGTGGACGCGCGACAGCGGGAGCTCATCGGACATGGTGCAGTGGCAAGAGACGTATAAACGGCCGCGCACGCGTTTGATCTGGACGTCGTGCATGTCCAGGATTTCCGGGAACTCAGAGGCAATCTCTTTCAGACGTTTTTCCAGCCTGGCATCCCGCAGGATCTCGTCGCCGGTTTCGATGGTGGCGGGTTCGCTTTCGATGTGGGTGAGGATGGAAGAAATTTCCGGCACATCGCTGCGGATCTCGGATTCGAGCAGAGTGACGCGGTCATGAGCTTCCTTCAAGCTCAGGTGCTCGTCCAGTTCAAGGTGTTGCTCAACGTGGAGATGGCCATGCAGGTTCTGCACACTGACATCATGTACGTTGAAATTTTGGCGCGTCGCCACGGCACGAACCTTGTCAAAAATATTTTCCGTGTTCATTGCCCGTGGGATCGAGTGCACGATTACGTCGGCATCCGGGAGAACATTGTGAACGGCCACGGTGACTGCGTCGGCGACCTGCTCGGAGCGCTGGAAAGTCACGTTGCGCGCCAGTCCGATGGAAAGATCGGCAAAGTAGCGATTGCCGGCGCGGCGAATCCGCACCCGATCCACTTCGAGCAGTCCATCCACTTTCGAAACCGCGGAAATAATCCGGTTGCGCACGCCGGCAGGAGCGGCGTCGAGAAGGGCGTCGATGGTTCTACGGGCTAACCTCCAGCTCACGGAGACAACCACTCCGGCAACGAAGAGAGCGGCAATCGGATCGGAATCGCGCAACCAGTCGATATTGAATTTTCGTCCCAACATCACCAGCAGCAAGCCAAGGACGACGACGCCGCTCGACCAGATGTCCGTCGAGAAGTGAAGCGCATCGGCCTCCAAAGCCTGACTGTCATACTTCGCGGCAATCCTGCCCAGAGCGCGGGAGCGCCAGAAGTCTACGCCCATGGAAAAGAACATCACGGCGAAGGCGGCGATGCTGGGTTCGATCTCCACATGGAGAAAGAACAGACGCTCGATGGCTTCGTACACGATCCAAATGCAAGTCAGCAGTAGCAGGCCGGTCTCGATGAAAGCGGAGAAATTTTCTACCTTGCCATGTCCGTATTGATGGTCGGCATCGGCAGGCTTGTCGGATACACGGACTGAGAGCAACGTAATGATGGCGGCAATCAGATCGAGCGCAGAGTGGGCTGCCTCGGAGAGGATTCCAAGGCTACCGGTGGTAACGCCTACCACCACTTTGAGAACAGTAATGGCCATCGCCGCCAGCACGGAGTGGCCCGCGACCGCACGCTTTTCCTGGCGCATGGAGCCTGGACTGTAGACGGCCGTAGTTCCCGACATATTGGCATTATCTCTGTCGGATGGTTGGCAGCCAAGTTCGTTTCGTGGGGCAGCCTTTCCTTCCTCCACATTTCACAGCGTGGCCCAAGTTTTGGACCACTCTGTGCTAGGATTTCTTTACATCTTTAAACTTACCTGGAGGAATCATCTTTATGCTTTGTCGTGGGGTGACATGTTTGCTGCTTGGCGCGCTGGCTTGGGGACAAGCGGCAGACTCAACATCTCCTCCGCCAGCAGCACCAGCCCAAAACCCGGCGGCTCAATCCAATCCGCAGCCGGCCGCGCCGCCTGCCGAGACCAAGGCGCCCGAGGCGGCGAATATTCCCCCGGACGGCGCGGTTATCACGATTCAGGGTCTCTGCGACAATCCTCCCGCGGACAAGACCAAAGCCTCCGACTGTAAGACGGTGATCACGCGCGCGGAATTCGAAAAACTAGTGGATGCGCTCGCCCCGAATATGGCTCCGCCCGCTCCACAAAATGGGACTCGATCAGGGACCGCGCTTCGAAGAACTGCTTCGGGTCGCGCGGGTTCAAATAGCCACACAGCAACTGGGGCATGCATTGCAGGAGAAGGCTACCCAGGTTCCCGATAAAGATATTGAGGATTACTATCGCAACAATAGCGCGGCTTACGACGAAGCCAGCCTGGAACGAATTTTAATTCCTAAGACCAGACAAACGCCCACTCCCGCCACTAAAGCGAAACTGAGCGAAGCCGAAACCAAGAAGCGTGAACAAGACGGCGAAGCAGCCATGAAGACTAAAGCTGAAGCTCTACGCGTGCGAGCAGCTGCCGGCGAACCCTTCAGCAAGTTGCAGGATGAGGCTTACGTGTTTGCCGGTCTCAAGACGAAACCTCCCAACCCCACTTTGGGCAAGGTCCGACGTGGCAATTTGCCGCCTAGCCACATTGCGGTCATGGACCTCAAGCCGGGCGCGGTGTCTGCGCTGATTTCCGACCCCAGTGGTTTTTTCATCTACAAGATGGGGGAAAAGGGCACGGTCCCGCTAAGCCAAGTGCGCGAGGAAATTCGAGGCACACTGCAAGCCAAACGCATGCAGGATTCCATGCAGACTCTTCAGCAGTCTGCCACGCCTGAGTTGAATGAGAAATATTTTGGGGCAAGTCCCGGATCGCCACTGGTACCGGGAGGCGTACACCCACAATCGCCATCCGAACAAAACTGATGGCTGATTCCAACCCCACTGTCGTCATCACTGGCGTGGCCGGCAATTTGGGGCTACGTCTTCTGCCGCAATTGACGGAATTCGAAGTCATTGGGGTGGACATACAGCACCCCAAGACCAATCTTCCCTTGCGCTTCGTGCAAATGGATCTGGGGCAGGAGGAATCCTGTCGCGAGTTGTTTCTGCTGCTGCGTGAATCCGGCGCCACGGCGGTGATTCATCTGGCGTTTGTGCTGGACCCGGTGGGCACCGGAGTGCTCGATCTTGATCGCATGTGGCACATCAATGTAGCGGGAACCGCGAGGGTGATGGAAGCCATCACAGAGGCGAACCGTCGCGATGCTGTTGTGTCGAAGTTTATTTTTCCCAGCAGCGTTTCCGTGTATGGTCCGGGTCTGCCTAACCCGGTTGGCGAAGAATATCCGCTGGGCGCTCACACTCTTCCTTACGCAATTCATAAAATGGAGTGCGACAAAGTGGTGCAGCAGCGGGCACCGTCGCTGCGAGGATGCAGTGCGTATATGCTGCGTCCCCACATTTTTGCCGGGGCCACGGTGGACAATTACATGGTCGGAGCCTTTCGCGGCACACCCAATGGAAGATCCAACCGCGCAACTAAAATGCGATCGCATGGCAAGCGGCTTCCTTGCATGCTGCCTCTGGGAAAATCCTATCTGGAAAAGCGAATACAATTCGTGCACGTCGACGATGTGGCGCGCCTGATGGCCTACATTCTGCGAAGAACAGAACCTGAATCGCAACGCCTCACCGTCTTGAACGTTGCCGGACGCGGCGAGTCTCTCAGCTTCGGACGGTGTATCGAGATGGCAGATGCAAAACTTTTGCGTGTCCCAGGAAAATGGGCCTTCCGATTAATTCTGAAGTCGCTATGGAAGTTGGGGATTTCCGCGATTCCACCCCAGGCAGCGCCCTACATGACCGGGGAGTACACCATGAATACGGATCGGCTGCAGAAGTTTCTGGGTCAGGACTATGAGAATGTGATTCGCTTCACCATCGAAGAAGCGCTGGCCGATTGTTTCAAGTCGGATGCGCCGGCCGCCGCACAGCGCTCCGCCGCGGGATAATTACTTTTTCCCTCGAAACAATCCTGCAATGCCGAAGCTATACGGCGTCCACGATACATCTCTGAAGCCTGCACGGCGCATGCGCTCCAGCATTTCCTCCGGCTCAGGAAATCGCTCCACGGACGCGGGCAGATACGCGTATGGGCCTTTCACGCCGGAGATCAGAGTGCCAAGCGCGGGTAGCAGGTGCTGGAAATAGACACGGTAGAGCATTCCGATTACGCCGCGCGGCTCGCCGAAGTCCAGGAGTCCGCATTCGCGCCCGTCGCGCAGCACTCGCAGGATCTCGCTCAGGCCGGCATCGTAGTCCGCTAGATTTCGGAAACCGAAAGCGCTGGTGACCAGGTCGAAATGCGAGGCAGGAAACGGCAGAGTCAGGGCATCCGCCTCGACCCAATGCAGCGACGGTGATTTCTTGGCGGCCCGCTCCAGCATGGCATGGGAAAAATCCGCTCCCAGGATTTTGGACGTCGCGGCTTTTCGGCGAAGGGCGAGCGTCATGTCGCCGGTACCACAACACAGATCAAGCACCCGGGCATCCGGCTGCGCAAGGATTTGAGCAAAGCTGCGGGCTGTTCGTCGCCACCACCACCGATCCACGTTGAACGAGAGCACATGATTCAGCAGATCGTAGCGGGGCGCAATCGACGTGAACATCTCACGGACGGCATGGGCTGCCGACTGTGGATCACGGGAGCCTGCAGGAGCAGCGCCGATGACCGGGGACGTCCCCGCCGGCTTTTTCGCGGAACTGTTGGGCGGATTAGAAACGGTTATCACGAATGAGCACCACTGTTTCAGGAGTTTCGCGACAACTGGCGCAACTCGTTCAGCGCCTGGATTACGGCATCCTCAGGCACGTTGTTCACGATCTCGACTTTGCCGATTTTCTGTGGCAGGACGAAGTGCACCGCTCCGTCGCGAGTTTTTTTGTCTGCTTGCAGACGTTGGACAATATTACGGCTGCGAACTTCAACTCTTGGCAGCGAACCTAGACTCATAACCGCGTCAATGATCTGACTGGCCGCGGCTTGATCTATTTTGTTCATTACGGCCGCGATCCGGGTGGCAGCAATCATCCCCCAGGCAACAGCTTCTCCATGCAGAAACTGGCGATAACTGGTTTCGGTTTCGAGCGCGTGTCCGATGGTATGTCCGAAATTGAGCACGCGACGCAGACCACCCTCGCGCTCGTCGGAGGAAACGACCTCAGCTTTGAGTTTCACGGATTCGGCGATCATCCATTCCAGGCTGGCAACATCCGTGCGCAATTTTTTGATTTGAAGGTTCTGCAAGCGGTGAAAAAGCTCGGGATTGCCGATCACTCCGCACTTCAGAGACTCGAATAAGCCGGCGCGAAATTCACGCTCTGGCAAAGTGCGGAGGACGGCTGGATCAATCAATACAACCCGCGGGTGATGGAAGGTTCCCAGCAGATTCTTCCCTACCCGGAGATTGACCCCGGTCTTGCCCCCGATTGAGGCGTCCACCTGCGCCAGCACTGTGGTGGGAATTTGCACCAGATCCACACCGCGCATGTACAACGATGCCAGCAACCCGCCGACGTCCCCGACCACGCCGCCGCCGAAGGCTATGACGACGGCTTCTCGATCCGCGCCCATGCGCGACAACTTCTCAGACAAATCCTCTACGGTAGCGAGCTTCTTATACGGCTCGCCGTCTTTCATCTCCAGAAGTTTCGCGGCGAATCCGGCGGCAGTGAGAGAGGCCATCAGCGTTTTGCCCCACTTCCGTCGCACGGGAGGTACGGTCACCACGAAGAGCTGCTTGCGCTGCCCAAGAATTTCCCGCAGATGCGCGCCGCTGCGTTGCAGCAGGCCACTTTCAATGATCGCCTGATAAGAGCGGGGTGGCACGGAGATAGTCACTCGGATCACGGCTTTGTCATCATAACTTAACCCAATAACGTACCCGCAGCAGCTATCTGTCTATGCGTGGTAACATTTTTGTAAATGAAGTGTGCTCCAGCCGAAACCGATTTCCTCGTCATTGGCGCCGGCGTAGCCGGACTGCGTGCAGCAATTGAATTGGCTGCGGCGGGCCGCGTCGTTGTGCTGGCCAAACGGGAACTCAAAGACTCCGCGACCCAGTTGGCGCAGGGAGGAATTGCGGCCGCGCTCAGCGACGAAGACGAGATCGGCCTTCATCTCCAGGACACACTCAACGCCGGCGATGGGCTGTGCAACCCCGATGCCGCCAAAGTGTTGGTGGAAGAAGGTCCGGAGCGCATCGAGGAGTTGATTCAGTGGGGCACGGAATTCGACCGCGAAGGCACCAAGTTGGCTTTTACTCGTGAGGGCGCGCACAGCCGTAACCGCATCCTGCACGCGCACGGAGATTCCACGGGACGCGAAATCCTGCGCGCTTTGTACGCCAAAACAAAAACCCTCAAGAATATTTCTGTATGTGAGTTCGAATTTTCCACTGATCTTCGAATGAAAGAGGGGCGGGTGAGCGGCATTTATCTGATTAGCGACAAGGGCGAACATCAGCAGATGGCCGCTTCCGCTGTGCTGCTCGCCACAGGTGGGCTGGGACAACTTTATCGCAACACCACCAATCCGGCCGTGGCCACGGGCGACGGACTCGCCATGGCATTTCGCGCCGGTGCGGAAGTCAGCGATATGGAGTTCATCCAGTTTCATCCGACGGCGCTTTATTTGAAGACCGCGCCGCGCTTTCTGCTTTCGGAAGCGTTGCGAGGGGAAGGCGCCTATCTACGAAACATCGAGCTGACCCGTTTCATGACCAAGTATCACCCCATGGGCGAGCTGGCTCCGCGTGACGTTGTTGCCAGAGCAATTGTTCACGAGCTCGAAGTCAGCAAATCTAAAGATCCGATCGTCTATCTTGATCTCACGCATCTGAACGAGAAGCACGTGAAGACGCGCTTTCCGCGCATCTACGCAACCTGCATGCAGTACAACATCGACATCACCATGGACCTGATTCCTATCCGCCCCGCGGCACACTACTCGATGGGAGGAGTGCGCACGGATCTCGAGGGGCGCGCCACGCTGCCGGGGCTGTATGCCGCGGGCGAGGCCGCCGCCACCGGCGTCCACGGAGCCAATCGCTTAGCCAGTAATTCCCTGCTCGAGGGACTGGTATTCGGAGAGAGAGCAGGAAAGAGCATGCGGCAGGAGCTGCGGCCGTCGAAGCCGGCGAAAGCCGAGCCACCACGGGCTAAATATTCAAACGGTCCGGTGGATGTCGGGAAAGAGGAAATCGTCGGTGAGATCAAAGATCTGATGTGGCAGGACGCAGGCATCGTGCGGACTGGGAAGGGCTTGAAGAAAGCCATCCAGCAGCTGGAAAAACTTGGTACACGGGTAGCTCATCCACAAACCAGGCGGGCTTACGAAGCGCAAAACCTGCATGCGGTGGCATTGCTGGTAGCGCGGTCTGCGCTGGCACGCGAAGAAAGTCGTGGAGCTCATTACCGCACCGACTTCCCTGCTCACAATGACGCGAAGTTCCTGAAGCACTCGGTCGTGAAGGGCGATTCGGTCAGGTTTGTCTAAAAGTACGAAGTACGATTTTCGATTTTACGAATTGAAAACCTTAGGCCTTGGCCTTCCTCGGATGCACCATTGACGCCACCACTGAAATAATGAGAATGCCGGCGACGATGCCTAAGGCGAGTTCCGTCGGAATTTGGTAGTAGTGAGAAACCAGCATCTTCCCACCGACAAAAATCAGGACCAGCGAAAGCCCGTAGTGCAGGTAGTGAAAAAGTTCCATCATGCCGGCCAGGGCGAAGTACATGGATCGCAATCCAAGAATGGCAAAGACATTTGAGGTGTAGACGATGAAGGCGTCCAGCGTGATGGCCAGGATGGCGGGAATGGAATCGACAGCGAACAGCACGTCGGTGGTCTCCACCACCAAAAGCACGATGAACAGCGGCGTGGCATACAGGCCCGGACGTCGCACAAAAAACTTCGCTTCCTCATAATCCTTGGTCACGGGAATCCAGCGGCGGAAAAGGCGTAGCAGCGGGTTCTTCTCGGGATGGATTTCTGCGTTTTCCTGGCGGAACAATTTGATTCCGCTGTACACCAGCAGTGCGCCAAAAATGTAAATGATCCAGTGGAACTGTCGAATCAGTCCGACTCCCGCCAGAATGAAAACCGCGCGCATGATCAGGGCGCCCAGAATCCCCCAGAACAGAACTTTGTGCTGGTGGACCGTGGGTACCTGGAAATAGCGGAAGATGAGAAGGAAGACAAAAAGATTATCGACACTAAGGGAAAGCTCAATCACATACCCGGTGACGAACTCCAGCGCGGGACCGCGCCCGTGCCAAAAGTAAACAATAACCGCGAACATGGCCGCTAGCGCGATCCACATGGCGCTCCACAGCAGCGCTTCACGAAATTTCACCACGTGGGTACGACGGTGGAACACTCCCAGGTCGAGGACCAGCATCACCAGGACGAAAAGGTTAAACAGGATCCAGAAAAGGAGTTGGTTCAAGGAAGCCCCAGGCGCGGATTAGAAATCAAAATCCGGAAAAGAGCAAAAGCGAAGTGAGCAGCAAACTTAGGCGTCGCTTCTGAAATCGGAAATTGGAAATCTGACTACATCTTATCCAACAACCGCACCGTCTCCATCAGCACACTGCCTACGATCTCCAAACTCTGGGGACTAAGCTTATCCAGGGTGTCCTGCGGAGTGTGGTGGAAAACATTGTTGTAGCCATAATCAAGGTCAATCAAATCGGCACTGGGCACGCCCTTGTGCACGAAAGGTAGGTGATCGTCTTCCACGGGGATGGAGCGGCCGAAAAAATGGGACTGGTAACCCAATCTGGTGGCGGCTTGGAGGACCACGTTTTCGAGCCAGGGGGTGGAGTTCATGTCCTGCTCGATGTTGAGGTCGGCATCGCCGATCATGTCGGTTAGTAGAAACGCTTTGATCTTTTTGAGTGTGCCGTCTTTTTGCCACTTCTCTGCCAGGTGGCGCGTGCCGTACAGGCTGTCGGTCGCGGACCATTGTTTTACGGCTTCTTCGCCGTCCGTCCAGAGCAGCCACACACTGTAGCCATCACGTTTTTTGCCGCGTAGCTGGTTGGCCAGTTCGAGCAGGATCGCCGTGGAGGAGCCGCCGTCATTGGCGCCGACGTAGCCGGTATTTCGCAATGGATAGTTGGTATCGTAATGCCCGGCGATCACGATGATGCCGTCCCGCGTGCCGGGAAATTTGGCGATGATATTGCGGACAGGAAATTTGCCCTCGGGAGTTTCGGCGATGAAGGCGTCGTCTTCCACGGGGACACCTTTCAAGTGGGAGGTGATGTAGGTTTCGAGTTTTTTGTGGTTAGGGCTTCCGATGGGACGGGGGCCGAAGGCCACCACGTCGCGGACGTATTGCATGGCGCGCGAGGAGTTGATCGAAGGTTTGGGAGCGGGGTCGTCGGAATTCATCGTGGCGGGAAGCAGGGTTGAGGATACGGTTTGGGGCGTGTCAGGGGATTTTTGGCGGGCACAGGCAATCAAGGCGAACGAAAGGACGAGACATGTAGCCAGCATTCGAGCGGCGCATGGTCCGGCGAGAATTTGGAGATGGGGAGTTTGCTTGCGCCCCTTCGGGGCTTGCATCGTTCCCGGGACCGACCCACGGCTTGCGCCGTGGGCTGCATTCTGTCGCCGCTCCGCGGCTGTGGCTGGATCATGTACTGCAATTCTGACCGCGACGTAACTCATGCCTAGATCATTGCCCCTTTCGTGCCTGGCGGGCGCGGCGCTGGGCGGGGTGGACCATCCAGGCGACGCCGATGCTCAAGATGTACAAGCCGACCATGGGGGCGGCGAACAGACACATATTCAGAATATCGGTGGTGGGGGTCAAAATGGCGGCGATGATGAAAATCACAAGAATCGAATAGCGGACGTTATGCCACATCCATCTTGGGCTTACGATGCCCATCATGGATAAAAAAAACACCAGGATCGGCATTTCGAAAATCACGCCCATTCCCAGCATGATGGTTAAAAACAGATCGGTATATTCGCCGATGGTAATCATCGGTTGGAACTGCTTGCCGTAATCGATCAGGAAGTTGAGCGCCGCGGGATAGACCATCTTGTAGGCGAACAGTCCTCCTCCCAGGAACAGGAACACGGTCGAGAACATGAACGGCAGCACGTAGCGTTTTTCGTTTCGGTAAAGCCCAGGGGAGATAAAAAGCCACACCTGGTAGAGCACGAAGGGAGAGGTCACGAACAAACCAGCAAGAAATGCGACCTTCAAGTAAAGGTTGAAGGGTTCGGTGGGATTCAGATAGACCAGCTTCTCGGCCATTCCATTGCGCTGGAGTGCGTCCATCACGGGGCGCTGCACGTAACGGAAGATGAACTGGTGATAGTTCCAGCAGGCGAAGAATCCAACCATGACCGCAATCAGCGAATAGATGATCCGCTTGCGCAGCTCCTCGAGGTGCTCGAGGAAGCTCATGGCGGGCATGGGATCCTGAAGTGAATCTGGGGGAGGCAATTCGGCGGTGTCAGACATCTTGGGCCTTGGCCACGGAATGCTGTTCAATGGAGTGCGGTTCGGGATCAGGAACAGGTTCCGGCGCAGTGCTGGCCGCGGTTATGGCGCCTGCCGGCGGCTCGGCAGGTGGAAGGATCTGATGATTCTCGACGTCAAGGTTTGAGATCTCGGATTCAATCTGGGCCTTGAATTCATTCGAGGCCCGTTTAAATTCGTTGAGCGCCTTGCCGATCTGGCGTCCAATCTCCGGCAACTTCTTGGGCCCGAAGATGATCAAGGCCAGCAGGAAGATGAAGATCATCTCTGGAAAACCGAGGTTCATGAATTCCATAATACTGCCGGAGCAGATTGCCATCAATGCGAGGGGTGAGATCACATAACATTTTGGGGGTTGAGATGGGAATCCAAAGCGTCTTTATTCGCGATGACGCATCCAAATGAAGGAGCGCGACCTCCGGCCAGGCGATTGCCTACATGGTTACTTCTGGAGTGCGAAAGCCCGATTTTGGCCCAAGGTTGACATGCTATACTTCGCTCAGAATGCGGTTTCTGGGGATTTGCCATGCCCGGACCGAAGGAAACCATGATGGCTCGTAGTTCTCGTCAAACTCTCTTTGTTGTTGTTTTATTTCTAACAGTTTGCGGCTTTCTGGGCGTTTTATTCGCACAAAGAAACCCGGCCGTCGCGCCTGGTAGCGACTCCGATGTTCGCGAAAGCTTGAAGCAGTTCACCGAAGTTTACAGCGTAGTGGAGCAAAACTACGCCGAGCAGGTGAATGCCGACAAAGCTATCTACAACGGCGCGATTCCGGGGATGCTGCACGTGCTCGATCCGCATTCGAATTTCTTTGATCCCAAGGCCTATGCCCTGTTGCGCGAAGACCAGCGGGGTAAGTACTACGGCGTCGGCATGACGGTGGGTCCGCGCAATAACAAAGTGATTGTCATTGCACCATTTGTGGGAACACCCGCCTATCGCGCCGGCATTCGTCCGGGCGACATTATTGTGGCGGTAGATGGCAAACCCACCGACAACATGAGTACGGGTGATGTTGCTGATCTCTTGAAAGGTCCCAAGGGGACTACGGTCCATATCAGCATTCAGCGCGAAGGCGCGGAGAAGCCGCTTGAGTTCGCTGTGGTCCGTGATGAAATACCCCGTTACAGCGTCGACCTGCATTTCCTGGTTCGCCCCGGCATCGGTTATATGCACGTTGCGCAGTTCAATGAGACCACTGAACATGAAGTCGCCCAAGCGCTCGACGAGATGGGAGATTTGAAGGGATTGATCCTTGACCTGCGTCAAAATCCTGGTGGACTGCTCAGCGAAGGCGTTGGTGTAGCGGACAAATTCCTTCATAAGGGTGCGCTGATTGTTTCGCACCATGGGCGTTCGTCACCGGAAAAGCGATACGTGGCTGCCCACGGCAACGGAGGGAAAGAATATCCTCTCGTGGTGTTGGTAAACCGGGGTACGGCGTCAGCGGCTGAAATCGTAGCCGGCGCGATTCAGGACCACGACCGTGGGCTGATTGCTGGAGAAACCACGTTCGGCAAGGGGTTAGTGCAGACCGTCTATCCCCTGGTGGAGAACACCGGACTGGCGCTGACTACGGCGAAGTATTACACCCCTAGCGGGCGGCTGATCCAGCGCGATTACTCAAACGTATCGCTTTATGACTATTACTACCATCGCGAGGGCGAAGAAAATAACGGCCACGAAATAAAGCTGACCGACAGTGGTCGCACCGTATACGGTGGCGGCGGCATCTCGCCCGATGTGAAGATTGCGGCGGTGAAGAGCAATCGCTTCCAGGATTCACTTTTGCAGCATTATGCGTTCTTCAATTTCGCCAAGCACTACGTCATTACGCATCATCCCACCAACAAATTCGAGGTCGATGATGTAGTGTTGCAGGACTTCCGCAAGTTCCTGGACGAAGAGAAGATTCCCTATACTGAATCTGATTTGGTAGAGAACAATGATTGGATTCGCTCCAGCATACGCAGCGAGATCTTTGTCGACGCTTTCGGCCAGGAAGAAGGCTTGAAGGTGCGGGCCGAGAGCGATCCGCAAGTCATCAAGGCGTTGGACCTTTTACCTCAGGCCAAAGCACTGGCTGACAATGCTCGGCGGGTGGTTGCGGAACGCAGTGGGGTTCACGCCCTGAGCCGGTAATTAGACAATAGGCTGGATTAGGGGCCCAAGGAATTGGGCCCTTTTTATCTTTCCGGCAAGTCTTCCCGCTGAATAATTCACTTTCTGCACATTGACTTGACCCAATGGGTGTGTGAAAATCCGCGAATAATGCGCTCTTGGTGCCGTTGGTCGTATCGCCTGCACCGCGTGGAGCTCCGATGACAACCCGCGATTCTACTTCCAAATGAACTCTTGTGTGCGACTGAGTAACCGGATTCCGGACCGCGCGAGGTGTGGTTCGCGGACATGGTAAAAGCAGGAGTCTGGGTGCTGCCTGCGCTTCTGGCCGCAGCCGCCGGATGGACCGACTGGCGTTCCCGGCGCATCCCAAACTGGATTACCGTGCCGGGATTGGTGCTTGGAGTGGTGGTGAATTCTCTGGTCTCGGGATGGCCTGGCGCCAAGGCTGCCGTGCTTGGAGCACTTTTAGGGGTGGCGCTGTTGCTACCATTCGTCCTGGTAAGGAGTCTAGGCGCCGGTGACTGGAAGCTGGTCGGGGCCTTGGGCGCTTTTTTAGGTCCTCAACATCTGATCGCAGTGTTGCTGGGCGCGATTCTGGTTGCTGGGGTGATGGCGGTAGTGCTGGTGATATGGCACGGACGTGTCCGTCAGACTGTGCGCAACCTTGGTCGCATGTTGGCAGCTTTCTTTACCCTGCATCTACCAGGGCCGGAGCTTTCGTTGGATAATCCTGAGGCGCTGAAAGTGCCATTTGGGATCGCAGTTGCGATCGCCGTTATTGTTTACAGTGCCAGGCAGGTGTGGGAAGCGTTACAAGGTTGACAAGCTTGCAGCAGAGATAAGCGATGAGAATCGCCCGAATGAAAAAAATCGTATTTGGTACCAGCGGCGCCGAAATCGCTGAAGCTGCTGTCGTGTTGCCTGTGCTCTTCATGATCATGTTCGGCATCTTCTGGTTCGGCCGTGCTTACAATATTTACGCGACCATAAATCACGCCGCCCGCGAGGGCGCCCGTGTCGCATCCGCCCCGACTTGCGCCAGCTGCGGGAATAATTTCGACTCGGTCGATGCGATTGCAGATAGAGTGGCGCAGGCCTTGCAAGCTTCGAAGCTCGACCCGGCCCAGGTCACTCATTCCGGCGGGAATCGGGTCGCTTGCGGAGGTGGAACTTCTGCTTGTTCAACTCCTAGCGGCGGAAAGCCTAACATTTGCGTTTATTTTAACGTGCAGCTCGAT
>MNGW01000102.1:0-38525 GCA_001918935.1 Acidobacteriales bacterium 13_1_40CM_3_55_5
AGACAAAGTGCGTTGGATCGGAGCTTCCAATTTCGATGTCCAGCAATTGCGCCGCGCTCAGGACATCGCCCCCGTAACTTCTCTGCAGCCTCGGTATTCACTGGTGCATCGCGAGATCGAAGACGAGATCCTGCCCTATTGTCTGGAGCAACACATCGGAGTCATCGTTTATTCGCCGATGGCTTCCGGCCTTCTGACCGGCGCCATGACCCGCGAGCGCGCCGCCAGGCTGCCCCAGGACGACTGGCGCAAGGGACATCTGGACTTTACGGAACCAAATCTCTCTCGCAATCTGGCGCTGGTCGAGCGTTTGCGGGAGATTGGCCAACGCCACAACCGTTCTGTCGGGGAAGTCGCAATCGCCTGGACGCTGCACCATCCCGCCGTGACCGGCGCCATCGTTGGCGCCCGCAATGCCAGGCAAGCAGAGGGAGTCATGGGCGCCGGCGATTTGCGCCTCGCCGATGAGGAAATAAACGAGATCGAAGACTTCTTCGAAGAGACTGCGGCCTAACGGGAATTTCACCGCGCACCGACAGTTCGGTCGCCGCGATTCGACACACTTGCCTCAATGTGCAGCGACACGGGCAGTCGCCTTCTGGGGTTTGCTCAGGCTGGCAGAAACCATCTCCGTAAAAACATCGGGGGGCACGTAGCCGCTGCGCACGCAGTGAAGGATGCAGGCAAGGACATTGGCAAAGGGAGCGAGAAGGGAACCAAGGTGATCGTTTACTCCAGCGAAGATGCAGGGAAGAAAGTAGCGCACTTCTTCGAGAAGATGTGAATCGGCAGGGAAACTGCTGCTCGGATCCTCGGATCGACCAGACGAACGAAAGTTTCCCTGCGATTAGGACAGTCGGAACCTGTCCGTCACCTACGATGGTCTTTTCCAGACGATGACATCGAAGGCAAACTGAATACCCAGCCGCCGTCCACTGAGGTCAACTGGGTATTTAGCCTCTACCAACAGGGGTGCACTGGAGCAATGGACGCCAGATTACTTTTATTGTTAATCGACTGACTTACCAGTGCCCAGACGCCATTTTGCAGTGTGGAGTACGTCCACTTCACCAAACCAACCCCTTTCTGGTAGGCGAAGGTCTCCTTATACTTGCAGCCTTGGAAAGTGGAACTGCAGGCATAGCGATACACCATCGTCAAGGTAGGCAGGCCAGGCGGAATATTTCCACCAACATTTAAAGTGGTGGGTCCCCAAATCTCACTAATGATGTTTCCCAAGGTGTGGCTGGTGTACGAGCTGCAAGATGAATAGACCCTAAAGCCCGAACTGCTGGAGGGAACTGTAACCGTGGCGATCTTACCGCCGCTTGTGCTCGGAATCTTTATGCACCTCGGTGTCCATTTGATCGGTGTGTTGAAGATTTTGTAGGTGTGAGGATCGGTCCATTTGTATTCGGTGATCGATTGATAGATGAAGTTCTGGTCGAACAGATTAATATCCCACGGATATCCGGCCGAAGACTTCACCCAATAAAAAGTCCCGCTCATGGGGTACACCATGTTGTAATGACCGTTCTTTGTGTCCGGTTGCGGGGCCATCCACTTAAGCATGTCGTACTGCGTGGACTTGCAGACTTGACCGAGAGCTGGCGCCGCGAAAAGGCAAATTAAAAGACACCATTTCATGTTGAGGTCCTCCCCTTTTGCTGAATTACTTGCTCCCCTGAAACCCTCTGCTCGACCCTTCGGATCCCTATGTCTGGCTCTGGCCCGCCGAAACCCGCGACGATCCGGCAGTTGCTGATTTTGCAGCTGGCCGAAGAACCGTAAACAAATTTCCCTGGTACCTTTTTCGTGGCTCGAGCCGTTAAATGGTCAATGCTTTAAACGCGAGACGGATGTTGGGGGCACAATAGTGCGGTTGGAGCAGGAGAACAATCAGCGAAAAACCTTAGTAGCTGTTCAAAGTGGGACTGGGGGGTCCTGATAGCCGCTCAGACGACAATCAGCCAATCCCGCGGAGAAGCTGAAAAGCCTATGAAAATCGCCGGCAAAACGTCTTTCTTGTCAGGAAGAGAAAGGGCGATACCAGGTGAATATCCTGGTTACCCATCATGGTTACTAAAGAGGATGCCCTGACGGGAATTCATCATGCCGTAACAAACATCCTGTCAAATAGGGAGTATGAAGACGCCGTGTTACGACACGGTGATCCTTTCGGACCTGCACTTGGGTTCAGAGGTAAGCCGTGCCGAAGCTGCCTTGCAGATGCTGAAAGCGGTTTCATTCAGCCGCTTGATCCTGCTAGGCGATATTTTCTGTGATCTCAATTTCCGCCGGCTCAAGAAAGAACACTGGCAATTTCTCGGTTACATTCGCAAGCTGTCGAATCCTAAACGCGGCATCACGGTGGTTTGGGTTGAGGGTAATCACGATCATGGTCTTTCTGACGTGATGTCCCACCTTGTCGGTATTGATGTTTACCAGCAATATGAATGGGATTTTGAGGGCGTCCATCACCTGGCCATTCATGGACACCAGTTCGACCGCTTCCTGGTCAGCAATCGTCTGCTAAGCAACATCTTTACAGCATTCCACGACCAACTCCAGAAGGTCTCGTTCGGACGAAAACGCATCGTCAATTTTCTGGAGCGTTTCGATACGGTTTGGTTACGTCTTTCCAGCAAAGTGGCGTCCGGGGCTTTGGGCTACGGCAAAACGCTACATGCCCAGCGTGTCTTTTGCGGTCATACCCACGAAGCGATGCAGGTCAAAAGGGACGGAGTCGAGTATTTCAACAGTGGCAGTTGGACTCAGCAAAGAGCCACGTACATCACGATTGATTCTACGGGGGTCACCATCCATGACTATGAAGAGCGAATTGACGATAATTATTCCGGCGAAGAACGAAGCGAAACTGATTCCGAATTTGCTGAGCTCTCTCATTCTTCAGGACTATCCGCAGATCTCGAGTACGAAAATATACCTGGCTGACGCGGGCTCCACGGACGGTACTCCCGAGATTGCGTCCAGCTACGGGAAGTGGCTCGACATTGACGTGATCCCTGGAGGGCTTCCCTCAGTGGGCAGGAATGCCGGCGCCAGCCGCGCGTGCACTCCGTACGTCTTGTTCATCGACGCCGACATCGAACTCCTGGATCAAACCCTGATTCGCAGAACGATGGAACTAGCTAAACGAAGAGATCTTCACTGCGTTACTACAAACATCGTTTGCCCCGGGGGCTCCAGGTGGGACCGGATGCTTTACCAGGGCAATAACTTCATGCAGCAGCTCTCGCGTTTGTACAAGCCTTTCAGCACAGGCATGTTCATGCTTTTTGACAAGGCTCAGTTCGATGCGCTTGGAGGATTCCACGAACAGGCACTTTATGCGGAAGATTATTTGCTAAGCCAAAAAGTGAAGGGCGGCAAATTTGGAATCGTCCGAGGATCCGTACAAACGACCAATCGCCGGTTCAAGAAAATGGGGCACTTGAAGTTGATCCGCCTATTCTTGAACACGGCATTGCACACTCACCGGGAGAGTTTCTTTCTGCGCGATCACAAGTACTGGCATTCGGAAGCGTAACGCCCGGTGCAGGCGCGCTCCTGTCCAAAGGAGAGCGCCTGCTCATTCGACTAAGCTGACCAATTCATTGAGGCTGCAACCGGCCGAACAATCCATCCGCTTCGCCATTGATTCCCGCGGAGAAGAAAAGGGCATTTGACGGGGCGGTCGAATTGCCAAAGGTGATCATCCACAGTCCGTCAATTGACAAAACAGCGCCATTCTTGTTGAGCAGTTGACCCACAAAGGCTCCCGTCACGGGGTTAAAGGCGCTGATGCGTCCGTCCCCGAAATTGCCTACCAGCAAATCGTTGCTGAAACGTCCGAAATTTGCTGGCGCCAGGGCTAATCCCCACGGCGAGTTCAACACGCCCCCGGAGATCAATCGGCGCAACTTGTTGCCACTGGTATCGAACACGTCCACAAAACCATGGTGCGGTCCTGCGAGATCGTCTTTCTTGTTTTCCTGCTGTTCCGCAAAAGTGACGTAGAGCTTGCCATTGATATTGCGAATGTTAAAGGGCGCGAAACCTGGCAAGACATTGATATCCGTGAAAGTCTTTACCAATTGGAAATGCGAGTTATACATTTCCACAACACCATCGTGGAAATTGGTGGCATAAAGAAAATTTCCCCTTGAAGTTTGAGCCGACGCTAGTCCCTTGTAAACTGCGCTAAGACCCGAGTTATCCACCACCCGGATAGCGCGCATGAGATTTACGCCGGGGTTCCAGCCGCTGATAGTGCCGTCTTCGGTCACGAAGATAAAAATCGCCGGACCCGAAGTGCCATTTCCGGATACGACAAAGTCGTCAGTGCCATTGAAAACTGTTCCGGTGGGTGTGGACGGTCCCTTGCTTCCCTCGGGGGGAGGGATGGTTACGATGAGAGGGACTTGAGTTCCATCTGGCCCGTAGAGAGTAGACACTCCAGTTCCATTGCCCGACACCCAGAATGGACTTGTCGGTCCGAACGATATTCCCCATGGATTTTTCAGATGTGGGTCGGTAACAGCGGCCATTCCCGGAATGTCCGAACCAGATTAGTTTGCGAATAACGTTGCGCCAGGGCCGTGCTAGAAATGGCGAGAACGGCAAGGAGCGCAGTGATGACGCTTGAACTGAATCGAGATTTAGGGAGAGCACACATGCATTACCTTTCTGAAATCGGAGGGTTTTAGGGCGTTCTAGGCGAGGCGGCGGCCAGTTCGTCCCAGCTCAGAAAGTAGATGATTGCCTGACCCCCAATTGTCAAAGCGTCATCACGAAATTGTCATTTCTTTGTTAAAGCTGTCTTTTGGGCTGAGCGGAGGGAGAGCAGAATTTCTCGGCAATCTCGGAAGAAATTCCATTTGCTCGCCGAATCGCACTATACAGGCGGCCGCTGTCACGCATGGTGCGTCCTTGAGTGGCAGGATCCAGGGCTACGAGACCGAACCGCAGTCGCCAACCTTCAGTCCATTCGAAATTGTCGGTGAGCGTCCAATGGAAATAGCCGCGAATGTCGTGACCTTCCTCTACTGTTTTGTGCAATGCACTTATCGCGTTCACCATCAGCCAGGGACGGATCCGGTCATCCGCGTCAGGGACGCCATTCTCCAAGATGTAAATGGGTTTTCCCAATCGAGCGACACTCTGGACCGCTTCCCTGACGGCTTCTGGATAAGCTTCTCCGTACGGCTTATCAACTCCGCAGTCCCCTTGGGGAACATGTGGCGGTACGAATACGTTTCCAAAAAGCTGGGAGGCATGCCTCAGGCTGAAAGCGACATGAAACCGGCTGTAAACGTTCAAACCAACAAAATCGCACGTGCCCTTCACTTCTTCGAGATGGGATGTAGCGAAGTTGAAAGGCAATGACAGCCGGCCATGTTCCATTAAGCTCAGAAAGGTCTCGTTGAAAAGCTGACGCAAGAGAGCCGCAATCCAGCGGTCCGCTGCAAATGCTCCATTTGCCGGCTCGAAGACCACATAATTGTGAGCCCATCCCACCTGCGCCCCGGGCTGGAGTTCATGAATCGCATGAAAAGCGCGACCATGACAGGCCGCGATCCTGTTGACCACGCGCACGGCAGTAATGATTTTGCCCCTTCGACCGGGCGGGAATTCTCCGAGAACGTATCCCAGGGCCGCGTAAACATTCGGCTCGTTGAAGGTTACCCAGTGCTGGCACAGATCTCCTAACTCCTCTACCACTCGACGCGTAAAAAGTTCGAACCGATCCGCGGCGTCCGCTGCCAGGAATGCACCTTCCTGCTCGAACCACCGCGGGTGTGTGAAGTGGTGTAGGCAGACCATGGGTTGAATATTGCGCTGACGCAAGGCGCTGAGCATTGTGCGGTACCGCCTGAACGCTGCGCTGTCCCAGTGATCCCGCTGTGGCTCGACGCGGCTCCATTCGACTGATAAGCGAAGCGCATTCAATCCCATCTCCTGAGCTAAATCGAAATCTCGCTCCGCGTTGCTCCACCAATCGCAGGCTTGTCCGCAGCGGTCGCCGGACCGGATACGGCCCGCCGCTTCCCAATCCGACCATTGATTATTATGGTTGCTGCCTTCTACTTGATGGGCGGCGGTCGATACTCCCCACAGGAAACCTGGACGGAATTGCTGGGGAAAAACCACATTCTCTGGAGCTTCATGAACGGCTGGTTTCTTGCGGCTTGAGGACCGTAGCATCCTGTTTGGCATTCTAAGCGATGTGGTCCGTTATGCGGCACGCTAAGTCGAATTGGGTTACGCGAGTCAGCTTACCCGGTTTGACTGATTCGATTACTGAGAAACGTCCGCACAACCTGCTCGCAAAGTCAGTCGTCTAAGTGCCGGGAGGAACCAAATGGCAGCCAAAAAAGGTTCGCGCAGGAAATCCGGCGGTCGTAAGTACGGTAAAGCCGCAGGCAAAACTGTAGAGAGCGCTATACGTCGCAAAAAGCGTGGGACGCTTCGCTCTGGCAAGGGCGGAAAAGGCGGCAAAGTCAAAAGTCGAAAGCAGGCCATTGCCATCGGCCTATCGGAAGCCCGCAAGAAAGGCGCTAAGGTCCCCAGGAAAAAAGCCAGCTAAGAATGTTCCAGGCCAGCGAACTTTGACGTCCCGCCTTCGTACGGAGGAACTGCTCGGGACACAAGGAATGGTCCGGCATTTTGTAATATTTCGCCGACCACGATAATCTAGTTACGGCTAGTCGCCATTGCTGACATCTGGCCTTCGGAAGTCTCCCCAGTTTCTGCAACTTTGGATTATGTCCCGCATCTCCCTCGATAATCCGGCGTATTACATCAACCGCGAGCTCTCGTGGTTAGCATTTAACCGCCGTGTGCTAGAAGAAGCTGAAGACGAAACAAATCCTCTTCTCGAACGGGTGAAATTCCTCTCCATCACTGCCAGCAATCTGGACGAGTTCGTGGAGGTGCGGGTCGCCGGCATGGGGCAGCAAATTGAGGATGGATACACCGAAGGCGGCCCTGACGGTCTCACTCTGCTGGAAGAACGCAATCTTGTATCCAGGGATATGCACGAGTTCGTGGATGACCAGTATCGCTGCTGGAACGAGAAGCTGCGTCCTGCACTCGCGGAGAATGGGATTCGCGTGCTCAGCATCGACGAACTGGATTCGCGAGCTCGTGAGTTTGTCGAGGATTATTGCGAGCGGGAGCTCGACTTGCTGCTGACCCCGGTGACCGTGGATCCCGCTCACCCGTTTCCCCGTGTGATCAATAAGGCTCTATGCGCGGCGTTCTTGTTGCGGCGTCGCCGCCGGTCTTCGCTGACTTATACCGGCGTAGTGACGGTGCCGCGTGCGCTGCCACGGTTGGTGCGCCTGCCATCTGAGGGAACCGACGATTTCATTTTTTTAACCGATCTGGTTACTTTCCACGCTGCGCGCATGTATCACGGTTATGACATTGTGTCTTCGGCGGCATTCCGCGTGACCCGCAACAGCAATCTTTATCTGGCAGAAGAGGAATCTCGCAGCCTGCTGGAATCGGTCCGCACCGAATTGCATAACCGGCGCAAAGGCGACGCCGTGCGCCTGGAAATTGAAGCGGATGCCGATCCCGAGATCATTGAACGCTTGCGCACCAACTTCGAACTTCAACCATGGCAGGTTTTCCCCGTACATGGGCCGGTGAATCTGTCGCGCTTATTCAACATTTATGAGCAGACAGCACGTCCGGAGCTTAAATTCAAGACCTTCACGCCTCGCGAACTGCGGCTGACGGCTAAGTCCAAGGATCTGTTTGAGGAACTTCGCCGTCACGATATTTTGTTGCATCATCCTTTTGATTCCTACGACGCAGTAAGCTCATTTATCGAATCGGCAGCCGAAGATCCGCGCGTGCTTTCCATCAAGCAGACGCTTTACCGGACCAGCGAACACTCGCTCATCGTGCCCGCACTTATTTCCGCCGCGCTGGTCGCGCGACCTGGAGGACGCGGGGGTGCAGGTCTTCCACGGACTGGTAGGCCTGAAAACCCATTGCAAACTGTCATTGCTCGTGCGGCGCGACCCCGATGGTGTTGCACGCCGTTATGCTCATTTGGGAACGGGTAATTACAATACGGCGACAGCCCGAATCTATACTGATTTGAGCTTATTGACGTCTGATCCCGAGATCACTGGCGCGGTTCACGACGTCTTCAGTTTTCTGACCGCTTACGCCGAGCATCCGAATTATGCTCCGCTGCTGGTCGCGCCGTTGGATCTTGCGGAGCACTGCCTGGCCCTGATTAACCGCGAAGCTGAACACGCCCGTCGTGGTTTGCCGGCTCGCATCATTGCCAAGATGAACGCCTTGCTCGACAAGAACATCATTATGGCGCTCTATCGCGCATCCCAGGCCGGCGTGGAGATCGATCTGATTGTGCGCGGGATGTGTGCTTTGCGTCCTGGGATCCGTGGGGTGAGCGACAATATCCGGGTTAGAAGCATAGTTGGACGCTTTCTCGAGCACAGTCGTATTTTTTACTTCGACTGGATGCCGCGCAATCTCTATGATCGAGTGGAAGTAATGTTCCCGCTCAAGGATGCCATGCTTCGGGACCGCGTTAAGCACGAGATACTTGAGTCCCAATTGGCCGACAGATTGAAATCCCGCATCTTACAGAAGGATGGAAGATATACTCGTGCCTGGCAAGGGCAGGGCAGGCGCAAACCGATCAGTGGGCCATCCGCTTTCAGCGCGCAGGAATTTTTGATGGGACTGGCTGAAGGAAAACAGGTTTTGGACTCGATTCCGCTTTTGTCTGCACCCAAGAAACGTCGCAGCGTCACCGTAAAGGAACGATAAGCCGACATGATTATTTATTTGCTGCGGCATGCCAGCGCCGGCGAGCGCATGAGTAATCCGAAAAAAGACGAAAAAAGGCCGCTGGATAAAACCGGTATTGAGCAATGCGGATACGTGGGACGGGCTTTGACGGCGCTGGACGTGCAGGTGGACGTTATATTTTCCAGTCCGTTGAAGCGGGCAACCCAAACTGCTTCACTGGTAGGAAACGAAATGGGCTATGAAGGAAAATTGCAGTTAACCGAAGCCCTTCGCCCCGAAGCCAGTTTCGCCGATTTTCGTAAATTGCTGGACAAGTATGCCAAGTACGAGTCGATTATGGTCGTTGGCCACAATCCGAATTTGAGCGAGTTCCTGGGACGCGCTATCAGCGAAAACGGTTGCGAGGCCACGGTCGACTTGAAAAAGGCAGGAGTCGCGCGAGTCGAGATGGAGCGTAACTCAGGCGTAATGCAGTGGTGCTTGACCCCAAAGGCGCTGCGCCAGCTCTATGCCGCAGCGGCTGAGAGTTCTCGTCCGAAGACTTCGCGGAAATAGCTTCTTTCCTTTTCCACCGCCCATAACTCCAGATCAATCGTGCTTCGCGGCTTGGCCAGCAATCCCAGCGTTATCTCGCCTTGACGAACTCGGACCCGCGTCCCGCGCACCGCACCGCCACGTCCCAGATTAAGCGCTCGTGCCAGTCGCAAAAGCAGAGAAGCCTTGCGCACATATTCTTGCTCGAGTGGGAGCAATGTCTTCATGGGAGCGTCGCTGGGATTCGGCCGGAATTTACCCAAATAACGTGCGATTGCTGCAATGATCAACCTTTGCTGGGGCGTGTACCCAAGGATCTCGGAATGTGAAATGACGTAGTGTGTGTGCCGATGCCTGCCGCTGCGGTTTACGTAATCGCCGACTTCATAAAGCATGGCGGCAGCTGACAGCCACTCGCGATACTCGGGCGGCAAACGATGCACAGAGTTCAATGCTGTAAACAGGCGCATTGCGGACTCACGCACCTGAAGGGCGTGATCGATGTCGACATGATAATGATTTACGGCAGCGCGGATGGAATCCCAGCGCTCGGACTCGATTTGTTTTCCAGAGCGCGTGCCGCGATCATATTCAGCCGCCATCTGCGCCAACAAACCGTCCCGCAACCCGAGGGGCGAGTAACGAAAGCCGCCGAGCTGGCAGCGTTCTAGAAGTTCAGCGTAAACCACCGCGCCGGCGGCAATAATCTCTGCTCGTCGCGGGCCCACGCCTGAGAGTTTTCTGCGCTGGTCGATAGGCAGCCGCACCAGCATCTTAGCGATCCGCTTCATCTGCGTTCGCGAGACTGTTGCCTCTCGCGCCCCTTTGGTTTTGTACAAACCGTGGCAGACCGCAGCCAGGGAAGCGGCCGTGCCGGAAGTAGCTATCACTGCTTTGGGACGTGTCCAGAAACTGCGTCCGGCTATTCGTCCGACCTCGCGTTCCACAAATGCGCGAAGCCGTCGCAGTTCGGATTTGCGCGGCGGATCGTGACGGAGGAATTCATTGGTAAGACGCACCGCGCCTAGAGGCAGGCTCACAGTCTCGCGTATATGTCCCTTGCTGGAGATCGTCAGCTCGCAGCTTCCGCCGCCCAGGTCGACCATGAGGACGGGGGATACAGTCATGCGCAAATTGGAAACCAGACCAAGGTGAATCAGCCGAGCCTCTTCCACTCCTGAAATGATTTCTACCTTCCAACCGGTTGCGGAGCGGACCCATTCCAGAAATGCAGGGGAGTTGCGCGCATCGCGCAGGGCACTGGTTGCGACGATGCGCACCGAATCGGCGCCCGCTTTCTGCACAGCACGATGAAAGCGGCGCAGCACCTTAATTGTGTCCGACATGACTTCGGGGGAGAGGAGTCCGGTTCGGAAAACATGCTCACCTAATCTTGTGACTTCACGGTCTTCATCGATGGTGTGGAGGCGGTGTCGCGTGAGCCGGGCGATCTTCAAACGTACCGAGTTCGATCCAATATCAATCGCAGCGAAAGTGGGCATGGCGGGACTGGGTTAGTTTACAGCCAGTGTTGTCTGATGTCGGAGAGAATGCTAGGCGAGCATGCTGGATGCGTGCACGCACAGTTGACTTAAATGCAAATTATGCGGCTACAGCTTGCGATTTAACTCGGCCGGACGATCTACGCGCCGTCGAAGCCACCGCTGAAATCGGTTTCTTGCCGGAAAGAGCGGCTCGAGTGTTGATCAACACCTCGAAAGCCCGGTGGAACTTGGCCCGGGTCACATTGCGGAGCGCGGCCACCAGTCCCGAATCAACGACTCCACCGGACATTTCCTCGGCTCTCTTGGTGAGCTTCAAGGAGTCATGCCAGTCGCCGATCACATCCTGCATCAGCTTGAGTTGTTCCACAACACTTTGAGCTTGAGGATTATCCCCTGCCAGCTCCGCAATGTAGCGAGCTCGCTTACCCGCGATCCTGTACTGATGCAATACCTTTTCGGTGAGCGGAGCTTCATCTTGCCCCAGTTCGGCCACCAGGCGCAGCGCGACACGAAGAGGCTCCGTGCCTTGGGGAATGTTCAGCTCGCTGGCTGCGCGCTTTAGCCGTTTTCGCAGTTCGCGCACCGTGGGCTTGTCGAAATTTGAGGCCAGTTTCTGCTCGCGCTTGGCCCGATCGTCGGTAACATTGCGCAGCAACTGAGATTTTCGCCGTGGCTCCTGCGAAATCTTCAGGCCCCGCAGGCCAGCAGCTTGAGCAATTTCCTGTCATTGCGACTGAGTTCGGGCGAAAGTTCCCCAAGGAGAGCTTCCACCCGACGGCTATAGGTTCGAAATTTGTGCACACTCTGCGGTGCGGTTTTGGCCGTTAGTTTCGACAGGTGTCGATTAAGTTTCTGGAAGGCAAGACTGCTTTTTTCTACATCGACTGGCATAGGACCAAACCAGGGAGCTAGTGAAATTACCCTTTGTTCCTAAAACTTGCAAATGAGAAAACAACATCTTCTTGAAGGTTGCTCCGAAGCAGACTTTCAAGCGGCAGGAACGAAGCAGTATCTTAACACTTGCCGGGCGCATTCTGTCGAGAGGTCGCAACCTATTGCATATTCAGGAGTTGCGATGACGCTGGCAACAAAAACAGAATTCTCGAAGACGGAGCTTGGGTTTCGGCTACTCGTCGGTATGTTTCGCGAGATACGTGCCTGTAATGTATCCGACCGTTGCCCCCACGAGGGTATCGGAGGGAAAGTGTCTCTTTCCCGCCAGCCGGACCAGACTGACTCCCGTCGCCAACCCATAGGCGCTCCACTTGAGCCATCGTTTGTTGGGATAGCGGTGTGCGATGACGCTGGCGAAAGCAAAGCTGGTCGCCGCGTGTCCCGAAGGGAAGGATTTGCCACCTTCCCAAAATTCACCTCGACTACCAGGTTTGTACGCGTATTGGCGATTAGTGGCAGATTTAAGGAGCAGAGTGATTCCGTTCGCCGCACCCATAGCTTCGAGAGCGGTCCAACCTGCATTCGCTGCATAAGACGACCTGTGGCCAGTGCAACCGATTGCGTACATCAGCCCGGCGGCGCCAAGTTCTATACCAATGCCGATATTTGATCCTCGGATGGCATCATTTTGAAACGGTAAAGACTGGATACGGCGGCTGGCGGAAAGATCAACCGAGGAAATCAATATGCCGCTGGCGGCAGCGACCGGCAGTTCCCATCTGAGATTGCGCGGTCGAATGGCATTGCGCGGAGCCATGGCCAGGCCGCGACCCACCTTCACAAGATCGCCGGGCAATCGCATGGCGATCTCCCCACAGCCCGTTGCGGAAGCGCCATTTTGGGCTTGCGCCATGGGAACAATCCCCGTCGACAGTAGCAAGGCCAGAACGGTTACGAGAATTGTGTGAAGTCTCATTCCACTCACGTCGGCAAATAGTCCGTAAACTTCAGAAACATGTCGCCGCCAACTCATATCAATGAACCGTGGCGCTGGTGGCGGATGGCTGCGCTTGACGATCGAATACACCGGCATCGATGGTCTGCCCGGTGCGGGAAATTACCTGGAAATATAGTTTGTCGCCACCGATTTCGATCAGCATGAAGCCACGATCGCTATCGAATCCTTTTTGCATCTGGTCCGACGACTTCAAATCTTTGCTCATAAGTTTGGCGGAGTTTCCTAGAACAAGGTAATAGATGTTGTCTTGCGGCTTGATCCTCTCATAAACATGTTCGTGCCCCGAAAGGACCAGGTTAACCCCGTATCGTTTAAAGAGTGGAGTGAGTTGGGTCCGCAAGTCGAGATCGGGGCCATGGGAGCGCCCCTCGTTATAGAGCGGATGATGGAAGTAACAGATCTTCCATTTGGATTTTGTATTTTGCAGATTTTGGTCAATCCAGCTTAGCTGGTTCGGGTCCATATAATTGCTGTCGAGTGCGAAGAAGGCCACGTCACCCTTTTTGAACGCGTAGTAGCGCTCTCCTCCCATATTAAAGGGTTTATAGAGTCGCTCATCATTCGGGTCGTCGTGGTTGCCTAGCGCGGCATAGAACTTCACTCCAGCATCCAGCATCGGTTTATACGGCAACTCGAATTTTTGCGTGAAATCGTTTGGATGATGAGATCCATAAATGTTATCACCCAGCATGATGACGAAGTCGAACCCCACTTTCTGGCGGTAGGTTTCCATTTCCTGCGCCACTTGATACTGGTCGCGGTCGCCGGTTCCACTGTCGCCGATGACAGCAAAACGGATCGACTTCGACTGCAGTGGGAGCCTGATGTCCAGCCCGTTAGCAGCCGCAGGTTGTGGAGCAGAAGCATTAGCTGCCGCAGATGTTGACTGCACTACGCGCGCAGCATCTTGCGCTGCATAGCCCAGAACCTGCGCACAAGCAAGGATTAAGAAAAGTACGCGCTGATGCATGAAGTCTTCTCCTGGCTCCTAAGATGAAGGGACAGCGCCCGGGATAAAGTCCACGATAATGTTGGTGGCAATGTCGTGCAGCGCCAGGTCGCGACCTACGATGCGGTATTCCAACTCTTTCGGCAGACGCGGAAGGTTCAGCAGCAACGTTGGCGGTACAGATTGGAACGGCAGACCATCCGGATATTTTTGGTTCACATGAAGATCCATGCTATGCAGGGGTTCGGCATGGCGGAGACTCGATCGGATCTTGGCGCCCTGTGGCCCCGCTAGAGCAGCGGTGATGCGTTTCCGAAAATAGGCCGCGATTTCTGGAGTGAAAATGTCACCCTGCTTCGCTTCGGCGCGCGCGGTCTGAGTCTTTTCCGCCATCTCATTCTTGCTCTCAGCCAGCTTGACGGCTGAATTCGTCGGTTTTGGCGAAGAACCGGCTTCTTTCTTCCGAAGATCCAGATAGTTTGAAACCCGGGCGTAGAAGTCTTTTACGATTGCGGCGTCGGCCGGGCTGGCAGGAGAAACAGCGACAGGTGCAACCGCTGATGTCTGCGACGAGCCCACAACACTCACGGCTGCCAGGAATGCACAACACAAACATCCATTGCGCACAATGTGCCAGATGAACATGTCATACCTCCTGTTTCCTTAGATGCTACCGAGCTTCCTTTTCGGAGGGTTCCGCAGCATCTTGCACCGCCGCTTTGACCGCTTGTTTCGTTGCCAGTTTAACTGTCTCCTTTACAGCTTCTTTCACCGCCTGTTTCACCTGTTTGTCACCAAGCTGCGCATTGGTTTTCTTCCGCAACTCGCGAACCACTTTTTTTACGACCGGGGCGGCAGCCAGATTCTTGGAAACGGCTTTGGCAACTTTTTTGGCCGTCTTAGCGACGGGCAGAGCCGCCTTTCGTGCCTCTGATTTCGATGGCTTGGATGCAGCCCAATCTTCCTCGAATGTCCTTAGCAACGATGCAATGATCTTGCCATCGCGGAAGATGACGCCGATTTCCCGCCGCGCATCCAGTTCGAGCTGTCTCAGGCTCTGGCTTCCGACGAACGCCTGCTGACGGTCGCGAAGAATTACTCTCGTATGCAAACGCATACGAACTAATTCACGCACAGGAAATCTATCGCCGCTGACTTCCCCTATAATGCGGATGTCTACTCCCGCAGCTTGCCGCTCCGTAAGAAGGCGAAGCATGGTTCGATCACTGACCTTCGGATCATAAATAAGCAATTCCTTCTTGGCCCCTTTGATCAGCGCAGCTATTTCTTTGCGGGCATTGAGCGGGCTGACTACGAACTTGCCATTTCCGGGGTTATAAACCTGGCGCTTGGTATCGGCATCGAAGAGTTTGCCCGCTTCCTGCACCAGCTTGGAATTGCGAGTAATCAGTCCGAAACTGCGACTGTGGTCTATGTCGAGGTGAGTGAAGTTGAATGCCAGAATGTAAAGCTCTTTGCGGTTCACGATCATCATCTTGCCGTGATACCGCACCAGATCGCCGGCAGTACGCGCTACGGTAATTCCTTTTGCCAGGAAGTGCATTTCCAGTTTGCGCAGATGCTCTTCACCGCCACGGTTTGTAAAAGCGATCAGCGCATGAACGAACACGCCTCTTTCCACGGCGTCCACCAGGGCTTCTTCAATTTCCGGTCGATCAAAGCGAAAGATGACGATTTCAACACTCTTCTTGGCCTTTTTGATGCCTTTGACCAATCGGTCAATACCGTCCCCGGGCTGAATTAGTAGCTTCACTATGAGTTGGACTCCTTAAATTGTGCTCGGGTTGGATGCAGAGCGACCGATTAGCGGTGGATGCACTACCCTTATATTCGGCCTGAGTCGCCCCTATTATGATGGCGGGCACTACGTAGTAAAGGTCCGGGCAAAGCCTTGGGATAGGATACTAGCGGGCCGCGATGCTGGGCCGAAACCGGCTTCCAATGGAGCTCCTGAATGCGTCGACACATCTCTTTGCCGCTCAGCTTGGTGATTGCGATGGCGGTCGGCCCGAGTAATCTGCTCGCGAAGAAGCACAAAGATGAGTCGTCCAATGCAACGGGCACGGCCGTCCTGTGGTTGGATCCTGGAGACATTCCATCGCACAACCTTTATTACGGCCCCGGTGGCAAGGGGGGCATGCCACAACCTCCGGTGAAGTTTGTGGAGGAAGACACTGCCGGTGTCAGCCCTAAATTCGACGTCCGCGATCAAGCAGGGAAAAAATGGAGAGCTAAGCTAGGGGAGGAAGCTCAGCCTGAAACCGTTGCTACTCGCCTGTTGTGGTCCGTCGGCTACATCACCAACGAGAATTACTCTTTCCCGCACTTGAAAGTAGAAGATATGCCCGCACACTTGCACCGTGGCCAAAATTTCGTAGGCAAGGAGGGTGATGTCAGTCAGGTGCGCCTTCAAAGGCACGCAGGGGAAGGAAAGAAAGTCGGCAATTGGAGTTGGGGAAAGAATCCGTTCAAAGGAACGCGCGAGTTCAATGGTCTTCGAATAATGATGGCGCTCATCAGCAATTGGGATTTGAAGGACGAGAACAATGCGATTTACGAGGATGGGAATAAACCCGGAACCAAGCTGTACGAAGTCAGCGATCTGGGGACTTCGTTTGGCATGTCAGGCAAGAGCTATACCGACAGCCTTTCGAAAAACAATTTGCCCGCTTATCGCCGCTCCAAGTTCATCTCGAAAGTGACAAACGACTATGTGGATTTCAATTTTCCCACTCATCCTCCTTTCTTTTATATTTTTGATTTGCCACTCTTTATTAGCAAGCTCCGCATGCACTGGGTCGGCAAACATGTCCCGCGTGCCGATGCCAAGTGGGTGGGCTCGCTACTGGCTCAGCTCTCGCCCGAGCAGATTCGTGATGCGTTTCGTGCCGCCGGTTATTCCCCGGAGCAAGTGGAGGCTTATGCCAACGCTGTTGAGGCGAGGATTGCCCAATTGACCAAGCTCTGAATCCAGCTTCTTACAGAGCATCAGCGGACGTCCACGCTTTCTTCTGCCCCGAACTGCAGATTATGCAGTTCGGCGTAAAGACCATCTTTTTGCATTAACTTTTCGTGATTGCCGCTCTCCACGATGGAGCCGTCTTGAATGACGAAAATGTTGTCAGCGCGCCGTATGGTGGATAAGCGATGCGCAATCACGATGACGGTTCTATTTTGCATGAGTTTGTCCAGCGCCTCGAAAACCAGTTTTTCCGAAGCCGCGTCAAGGCCCGACGTCGGCTCGTCCAGGATGAGGATCGGCGTATTGCGAATCACCGCGCGCGCGATTGCGATTCGTTGCCGCTGACCGCCCGAGAGTGTCATTCCACGTTCGCCCAGAATCGTGTCATAGCCTTCAGGCAGCTTGTCGATAAACTCACTTGCATTGGCCAGTTCTGCTGCACGGATGATCTCTTGCCGCGAAGCGTCTGGCTTACCGTATGCGATGTTCTGCCACACCGGAGCATGAAACAACATGGTCTCCTGCAGCACGAAGCTGATCTGCTGCCGAAGAGATTTCTGGCGGAATCGTTTGATATCGGTTCCGTCGATCTTCGCGACTCCTGAAGTTGGGTCGTAAAATCGGGCAACCAGGCTGATGACGCTGGTTTTGCCGGCTCCGGTCGGACCTACCAACGCCGCCACCTCTCCGGCTTTGATCTTGAAACTTACGTCCTTAAGGATGGGCGTGTCCTCCGTATAAGAAAAGGAAACGTGATCGAACTCAATGTCCCCCTTGAAACGCGGAGCACGGACGGCGTGACGGTAATCCTTAATCTCGTTGTCGGTTTCTACGACTTCGCGAATTTGCTCATACCCGACAGCAGCCTTGGAGTATGTATCCGTCATCTTGGAAAGCTCCTGCATCGGCTTGTACATCTTCCCGAGATACAGGATGAACACCACCATCTCTCCTGCTGAAAGGCTTCCGTTCAAGACCAGTCGCGCTCCAAACCAGAGCACCAGGCAAGTTCCTGTGGCGACGATGAGATTCACGATGGGCGTAAGTTTCGCCTTCAGGCCGCGCGCGCGCAGGGCGACTTCAACGCCTTCCAGACTTTGTTCTTGCAGTCGTTTCACTTCGTAGTCCTCGCGGGCGAACGCCTTGACCACGCGAATCGACGACAACACCTCTTCCACGACGGAAGTGATTTCTCCCTCTTTCTTTCGCACTGCGCGGGACGCCTTTTTGATGCGCCGGGTATAGCTGTAGACGATCGCAAACAACATTGGCGCCACCGACAGTGCGATCAGAGTGAATCGCCAGTTCAGATAAAACATTACCGCGACCATACCCAGCAGGGTGATGATGTTAATCAATACGCCCAACAGCCCCTGCGTAATAAAACTCTGGATCGCGTCGATGTCACTGGTGACTCGGCTGATCAAATCGCCGGTGCGCTTCTGATCATGGAAGGCAAGCGATAGTTTCTGGATATGGGAGTAAAGCGTTCGGCGCAAATCGTACGTGACCCACTGTCCCACACTTGTGGTGAGGTATTTCTCGCCATATGTGCAGATCGCGTCAAGCGCGGCAATCGCCACCACGGCGAAGCAGGCGAATTTCAGCATGGCCAGCTTGTCCGTACCAACGAACCTTTGGATATGCCGCATGATGGCGGCATGGCTCTGCTGAGAGCGCAAGACATTGTCCAGCACGATCTTTAAAGGCCAGGGTTCGAGCAGATTCGCCGCGCCTTCGCCGGCGACGGCGAGCAATCCCAGGAGGAGCGATGGTATGTGCGGCTTGAGCAGTTCGCGTATTGCCAGCCGTTTGCTCCGCCTCGAGGGGATCTTCGCCTCCATCCTGGTCGAATTGTTGTTCCCGTTCCCGTCAATCGCGGGTGGGGCAAGCTGATGCATCGATAAAACCCCCAAGCCAGAGTACCGCTGCTATGAGGATGTGGGCCGTCAGCGCGAAGTTGCTCAGCTCACAAATGTGAGTAGCCGATTTTTTCCCAAGCTTGACAAATAAAACGGCAAATCTGAGTGAGATCGTGTCAATCAGCGGGAGGTGAAAGCAGAGGAATGGCTCATGGTGAGGACCACGGTTTGCGCCAGGCGCTCGACCACGGCCACATCGCCTTCGTCAAAGGCGAAAGGTGCGGTGGAAAAAACTTCAAGCAATCCAATAATTTCCCGTTCGTATTGGATGGGCGCGGCAAGAATTGATCGAATGGCAAGTTGACGACATCGGTCTATATCCACGCGGGGATCGTTTTCCGTATCGTCGCAACGCAGTGGCAGGCCGCCGCGCACGCACTCCCCCGAAAAACCGGAGTTGACATCCAATCGTGAGCCCAGTGCCGGCGCGCTGGAGCCCACACTGGCTCGGCACATCATGGAACCGTGGTGTGCGAGGGCAATGGCGGCTCCTGTACCGCGTGTGAGCGACCGTGCGCGTTCACCGATCAGACGGAGCGACGCATTCAAATCTGACCCGAGAGAGTTGAACTCGTATTGAGCGGTAGTCGAGCTGGCCCGCGGATTATTGTTCTCAAACACGCTCGCTTCCGGCTCCAGACTGAGGGCTAGAGATTCCCGTATCGCGTTTCCTCCCAAGTTCGCTCTTGGTGGGGACGCCGCGGGTTCGCCAACGCTGAGCTTGGGAGCCTTCCGGCTCGGCGCGGCGTCATTGAGAGCCAGCCACTGCTGCAGCCGGACGCGCGACTCCTCAGGCAGTTCGGAAAATCGCACTCCGGCGCGCCCCAGAGCATCGGCCCAGGCAATGTAGCCTGTCGTCTCCACGTTGACAGTCGGCTCCGACAAATTTAAATGGAGCTGGATCGGATGGTGGGCTTCAATCGGAGTCGCAGTCTGCATGGACATGCCTTGTTCGCTAAGATCAAGGATCATGCCTCCGGTGACGCCATCGAAACTGGCAAAGGCAGGAGTGTGCACCTTGTGCCGCGCCCAGCGCCGTCGGTCCGGAATCGTCTTCTGATTCACGTCCACTGCGCACTCGATTTTGGGTCGGCTTTGACCACTCAACCATGATGATGGGAGCAAATTCGAGTGGGCGAAAGTGTATGAGCGGATTCCCCCGCCGAAGCGCCTTTGTTGTAGCGCCGGCGGAGGGCTCATATCACGCAGTCAAAAGCCGCTGGGACACCGGCCGACCATGATCAAACCTAGCTGTTGGGACCTACAGTAAACACTCTATTTCCCAACTTGTGCTGGATTTGCAACACTCTTTTCCTAACTGTCCGTTCCTTCGTTTACCTGGATAAGCCATGCAATTCTATTCAGCTCAGAAGGCGAATCACTCTGCCTATGTCTTGTGGCCGGATGAAGAAACACCATCGGCTGGCATTCTCGCGAGCACATGTACGAGTTTCTTACCAAGTCTGTGGTTTGGCGGAGATGACCCTCCGCGCAGCAAGCCACTGCCTGGCCGATTGCCTGGTAAACACGCGCCTTTGGAAAAGCTAAGGATTTTAGTGGTCGATGATGAACGAATCATCGCGGACACGGTGGCGGAAATCCTGAATGACAGCGGCTTTGAAGCAATGCCGGCATACAGCGGTACGGCTGCCATGAGCGCGATTCAGAAGGACTGTCCCGACGTTGTGCTCACCGACGTGATTATGCCGGGTATAAACGGAGTTGAGCTCGCAAAATTCGTGGCCGACACCTGTCGTGATACCAAAGTCTTACTCTTTTCTGGACAAGCTGCCGTCTCGAATTTGCTACAGGTGCACGAGGCGGGATACTCGTTCGAGTTACTGGCAAAACCGCTTCATCCTGATGAACTCATTGAAAAGTTGCGCGGCTTGAGCCGCTTTACAGAATGATCTTCCAGGAATCGCAGATGCGCAGAATCGCAGTTCGGAGCGGTCGTCTCGAATCAATGTGGCCAAAACTTTAGAAAACGTGCTTTCTGTTTATACCCACAAGCTCGAAGGCCAAAGTATAAAAGTCGAAAAAATATGGGAAGCGGAAACCGAAATTCAGGCACTGGCGGGCGAAATCCGGCAAGTCTTCTCTAATTTGATTGCGAACAGTATTGACGCTATGCCTCGGGGTGGAACGCTGACCTTGAAGGTTTCGAAGTCCCACGATTGGGGGAACGGAAACCGGCGCGGAGTCCGCGTAGTGGTTGCCGATACCGGTTCAGGTATCGCTCCCGCACAACAAAGCAAGTTGTTTGAACCTTTCTTTACCACCAAGCGCGATGTTGGCACCGGTCTCGGCTTGTGGGTGTCCAGGAGTATCGTTCAGAAACACGAGGGGTTCATTCGGGTCCGTAGCAATGTTCGGCCAGGAAAAAGCGGCACCGTATTTTCAGTATTCTTGCCCGAAAGCAAACCCGCATCAGTTGCGGCGTGAAATCCAGCTCGTCTTTTTAGTTCACCCTTATGAAGAAGCTTACCGTGATGGTGGTTGACGACGAGCCCATTGTGGCGGACACAATCCTCGAGATCTTGAAAGAAGAGGGTATCGACGGGTTTGCTTTCTCCGGCGGGGACGCCGCCTTGAACTGGTTCGCCCGGATCAACCCGCATGCCGTGATCATGGATGTAGTAATGCCCGGCATCAGTGGCATTGCGGCTGGGATAGAAATGCGGAAACAGTCTCCAAGCTGCAGGGTGATTTTATTCTCCGGTCAAACCAGTACTACCGACCTGTTGAACGAAGCCCGGGCCCAGGGTCACGAATTTGAGGTCCTGGAAAAGCCCATCAAACCGGAAGTGTTACTGGCTCAGCTGCTCGGCCACAATGGCTCTGGCGTAGTGACTAGTGCCTGACCACTAGCCACCGGTGCACTAGGCTGCGTTTTCGGGCGGGATGTCGTCCTCACGCCGGTAGTCTGGGTCTTGGTGGGTGCGTACTTCTTTTTCGGGATGGTCCCCGGCATCTTCAACACCTTGTACCACATCTGCCTCGAAAGCCTGATCGGTGTCGGCGAGCTCTTCTACGCTCTCTTCGTTCGCTTCCTCTATGTCAGAAAGTCCTTGGGCATCGCCTGATTGGCCGGCGCTGTCAGACCCTACTTGACCGGGATCGGTGCCCAGCTCATCCATACGCGCTTCATTGTCACGATTTCGTCGTTCGGCCATGAGAGAGACCTCCAATTTCTTATTTGATTCTAAGACTGCGCAGCATTTGTTGGAAAGTAGGCTCCAGTCGTCCGAAGTCACGTTCTGGCGCGATGAAGACCAGATACAAAATTGAACCATCCCCGCGCTGTAAGGTCACAAGCCAATCCCGTTCCCGCTGGCCTTGCAGCGGCGAAGTTCCACTAAGGTATGCAGACTTGCCAGGCATTCCGTTCACCTGAATATCCTGGGGGTTACTTGCTACCCGAAGTCCGGGATTCGATTGCTGCAACGAGCTAAGCAAATCCTGCGTGGCCTGATCGAGCGAGTCCCGCCCCGACTGCGGTCGCAATCCATTAATAATAACTCCGTAGGCGATGGCATTCTGCGCCACTCCAGCCTGGGGCGCGATCGTGACGGCCGAGTTGGCATCTCCGAATACTTGCCAGTTATCCGGATAGGAAATCTGGAAAGCGCTGTGTTCCATGGTGCGGAACTGGCCGCTGGGCATTACGTCCTGAGGATTGATTTCGCTAATCTGACCTTGTTGTGGCTGCTGCTTTTGCTGCTGAGCCACCTGCTGCATGGTAAGAGGGTGCATCTTCGCGACAGCCGACTTGATCTGCTCGAATTGTGCGCTGTTCTTGCGGTAGCTTTTCCTGGGATATTTGCTAATCGCCTGCCGAACCAGTTCCACCCGATTCCCAGGATTCGGGTGGTCACTGAGAAATTGCGGCCCACCCGGTCCACCTTCCTTTTCAAGCTTGGTGAAAAACTCGACCATGGAAAAGGGGTTGTAACCGGCGTCGTACATGATTTGCGAACCTAGCAGATCGGCTTCGCGCTCGGCGTCGCGAGAATATTTCAGAAACAGAGACTGCACTCCAAAGGACGCCCCGAGTTGTGCGATTTGACCGGCAGCGCCCTGTCCAATGGTTGCGCCTAAAACTGCAAGCGGGAGTTGCGCGAATGCGGCTTTGCTGGCTTGCTGCGTGGAATGACGCAAAACCACGTGCGAGATCTCGTGCGCCATCACACCGGCCAACTGACCTTCGTCATCCGCCGCCTGAATGGTGCCAACGTGTATGTATATCGGTCCTCCCGGAAGAGCGAACGCATTGATCTCTTTGATGTTTACTACATGAAAACTAAATGGCCATTTAACTGGGCCCGGCGCATGCGCAGCCAGTTGCTGCCCGAGTTGCTGCACATACTTTGAGACTGGATTGGAATCGGGAAGCACCGGCATCTGGCGATTCACTTCCGCCATGGCTTGGCGCCCAATTTCAATATCCTGCTCAGGGCTGTATTGGTTGAAGGCGGCGGGTTGGACTTCGATACGGCCGGTCGGAACCTGAACAATGTTGTGCGAGGCACAGCCCAGGCAGATCGCCAGGCTCAAGCTGGCGAGCAGCACCCGCTTTCGCTGAATGAATATGTTTTTCACGGATTACCCACTCTCTGCGAGCAGTATGGTGCAGGGCCCCAGCTTCAGATTCGTTGGGTAACGTAGTGGTTGTCTATCGAACAATCTCCAATCTAGGGCAAGTGATCGATATAGCAAAGCACATTCACAAAGTCAAAGAACTCATCCATATCTGGCTGCGCCGCATCGCGCAGGGTCAAGCTGGTAAGGCCGAACCGTTTTTCGATGAGTTTAAGAATTGAGGTGTAGTCCCTTGGAACGTGGGAGACGGAATTCTTGTTGGCGAATGGCGAGACCAGGATCATCGGAACTCTGAATCCCGTATAGTCGAAATCGCAAGTTGGCGCGGTCGCATTCTGATAGCAAATGTCAGGGTTGGGAGGGCCGGCTAGATCGGAAGGCGGAGTGATATCCGGCTTCACCGTAGTCATGGGCGGAACATGATCATAGAAACCGCCACCTTCATCCCAGGTAAGTATGAAAACCGAGTCGCTCCACGACGGACTTTTCATCAAGCCATTGATAAGAGAGGAGACGTACTCAGCCCCCTTCTGTATATTCCCGCCGGGGGTATTGGCTGCGGGATGTTCATCGGTACCACTGGCATATCCGGGCTCAATCATCGCCACTTGCGGCAAGGTGCCATTCGCCGCGTCAGTCAGGAATTGCGAAGCCGGCACGATGTTCTGCAGACCTGGACCCTGCGCGTACGTGAACATGCTAAACAGGGTTCCGCCGAGCGGATGGGGGTTGCCGAAAGAGTCCGAAACATACACCTTCCAGGAAATCTTGTTTTCGTCCAAAAGCTCAAAAATAGTCTTATTGGTAAGTCCTGGTGACCCTTTAGGCAGCAGATAGACGTGCCCAGCCGATGTGCCTGCCATCAGGTACATTCGATTCGGTTGGGTACGGGTCATGACCGGTGAAAACCACTTATCCGAGGTAGCGAAATTTGTTGCCATAAAATAGTAATAGGACAGCGCGGTCGCGTCGTAATAGCCCATCGCTCGCGTGCCGCCAGGATCAAATCCGCCGTTGGAAGGGTCATCCTTGGAAGAGATGTAGACAAATCCATCCATAAGAGCCGTGGCCGAGGGCGTGTTGTGCAAGTTGTAATCGGTGTGACTCTCATTCCATGATGGGCTCTGATTTTCCACGCATACGCTATTCATGAGAAACGGAGTCACGATGCTCAATCCATCCGCGCTCGGGTTCGACGCGTTGGCTGGGGTTCCATCCACATCCGGAGGCAAATTGTAAGGTGGAGCAGTGCGATAGCCGTTCAAATGACCAAAGTAGTGATCAAATCCACGATTTTCCTGAACCATGAAAATGATGTGATTGATGGATTGCAGCGATGCTACCGTGGTGCCGAAGCTGGCAGTTACGGATTGAGCGCCCGTCGTCGGGAGAGTGCAAGCACCGGTGCCGGTGCACGCGCCACTCCATCCGGCGAAAGTGAATCCAGTAGCCGGAGTCGCGTTTAATGTCACTTGAGTTCCGGCAGAAAAAGTTTGACTGCAAGTTTTGCCGCAGTCGATACCGGCGGGAGTGCTCGTCACAGTACCACTTCCAGAACCCGACAGAGTTACGGTGACCTGAACTGGATTTGGCGGCGGAGGCGGGGCCGGCGGCGGGGTGGAAGTGGAACTTCCTCCCCCGCAACCCGAAAGCAACAATATTGACAAGAAAGCAGCTAATCCCCCGGAGAATGTGCAAAAGAATCGCATGGAGTCCCCTATGCTTAGAAACTTGGACCTTAGATGTGGGGGTTGCAGAGCTGGTTGGCCGCTGGTAGCGCTTAACCCGGCTGTGACACTCGCAATTGCGCGGTGCTGGCCAGTTTCCGGGTGATATGCTAACGGTCAAACTATGGCTTTAAGGGCATCCGCACGAAAGATTCTTCTCAGGCTGTTTATCGGTCTCGCGGTGGCCTATCTACTTTTTGCCGGCTACATTTTGTGGACCATGCATCAGCCGCCGGAAACCTTCGGACGCGTGATGTCCAAGATGCCGGACGCCGCTTATTTAACAGACAGGTGATCCTGCGCCGGATTTCTCACTCTTAAAGTTGGATAAGAGCGATAAGGTCCAGCTCTCAGCTCTAAGCTCGCGGCAGCCCGTGGTTTTGGTCTTCGGCAGCTATACTTGACCTCCATTCCGGCGGGAGGTTCCTGCCCTCAACACACTTTACGACGAGTACGGGTCGCAAGTCGCCTTTCTCATCGTGTATATCCTGGAAGCCCATCCGACCGACGTGTGGCAGAGCGAGAGCAACATAAAGGAAAAGATCGTCTTTGCCAGTCCGAAAGATTATCAAGAGCGAGAGTTTGTGGCAGGCAGTTGCGTTCGCAAATTGGGAATAAAGTTTCCCGCTGTGCTCGATGGATTCGACAACTCAACCGAGAAAGCCTACACCGGCTGGCCCGATCGTATTTATTTGATCGATAAGCAAGGGCGAATCGCCTACAAGAGCAAGCCCGGACCGTTTGGATTCAAGCCGGAGGAGCTAGAAGTCGCGCTCAAGGACATCGCAGCTCATTAGTGGCTAGTGAGTGACTAGTGATTAGAGGGCGGCCAATTCTTTTTATCGGCCATTTAGATCTGAGGAAACAGAGATGAACGAGATACAAAAGCCGATTTTCTTGATGCTAGTCGCGCTTACATGGTCGTGCTTCGCGACGGCAGAACTCCGGTACGGTCGTTCTTGTGACGCCCATACACCTTTTGATATTCCCGTCGACTCGACGTATGGCTGAGGTGAGTAGACTGCACTTTATTGCAAAGTTTCCTCGTTCTTCCGGTGACTTTTTGTTCACAAATAGGAGCTCCAAGCCGGTCGTCAGCGTGCTGGCTGTTGTAGAGCTAAGAGATCAGCAAGGGCAATATATGTTTAACATGCTGTTTCACGCGTTCAAGTTCAAGGCCTATAGAAGGGATACCTCGCCTTCTTCCCCTGGGTACCAGCGCAAGAAGCGATCCAATTTGATCAACCTGTAATGCCTGGAGCGAAAGAAACTTGGTCGATGTCAAGCTCGTCTTTTGTCGCGGATTGTCCGACCAGCGCGCATGCCAGCTTTGTCCAGATTCAATTTGGCGATGGCTCGGTCTTTGAGCACTCAGATGCCGACGCGCGCCGACAACCCGTGGTTATGGATGCAAGTACCATGGATTTTCGCCAGGCGCCATTCTCTCCACCGTTCGAGGTTGTGGCGACGCTCGAAATCGACGCGCTCGGACGCCCATCTGTTGCAGATGCTGGATTTGCCTCTGATGACTTTATACGGTAGCTCGAGGCTCGGGTGGAAAAGTGGGAATTCGCGCCGGCTTATTCCGGTGAAACTGCTGTGCCCGGTAAATTGCAAATTCTTTTTCGCTTCCACAAAGATACTCCGGCACAGTACTCGACAGTGGCGAAAATGCCGAACGCAGGCGTATTTGAGGTCGCCGATATTCTTCCACCCAAGCCGGGCAGGCGGCTTTCGCGGGTGTACCTTGGAGGGGTGACTGTCACACTAGCCACTGGCCACTACTTTGCCTGTGTGATCGCTCCTTGCGACGCCGAAGATACGAGTGCTGCATACTTTGCAAACACACCGCTTGCGTAGCGCGGTTCAGGAGTTTTCCACTCCGCTAATCGCTGACGCAGTGCAGCATCGCTGAGTTCAACTTCGAGCACCCGCTGATTCACGTCAATGTGAATCGTATCGCCCTCGTGCAGGGCGGCGATCGGACCACCCAGCGCGGCTTCGGGCGATAGATGACCGATCATCAGGCCGCGGGTTGCGCCGCTGAAACGGCCATCGGTGAGCAGAGCAACACACTCGCCCAGTCCTTCGCCGACAATCGCCGCAGTAACCCCTAACATCTCGCGCATTCCAGGCCCGCCTTTCGGACCCTCATTGCGGATGACGACAACATCGCCGGCCTTGATGCGCTTGGTGGTGACCGCACTCATGGCAGCTTCCTCGGAGTCAAACACGCGAGCCGGCCCGCGATGACTGAGACGTTCGTGGCCGCTGATCTTGGCCACGCATCCCTCAGGCGCGAGATTGCCGTGCAGAATGACCAGTCCGCCCGTGGCCTTCAAAGGATGGCTCACCGGAGCGATGACCTGCTGTCCCGGAGTTTCTTTCGCAGCGTTAGCTTCTTCCGCGAATGTGCGTCCGGTGACCGTAAGAGTAGAGCCATCGGCGCAATGGCAATCCAGCAGGCGTTTGGCGATGAGCGGAATGCCTCCGGCCTTATCGACGTCGGCGGCTACGAATCGTCCTGCCGGCTTCAAGTCAGCAAGCAGCGGAGTGCGTTCGCTGACTTTCTGGAAATCGTCCATCACTAATGTCACTCCGGACTCGCGCGCAATCGCCAACAAGTGCAACACCGCATTGGTCGATCCGCCAGTGCAGGCTACGCCTGCGATTGCATTCTGAAATGCAGCGCGGGTCAAAATATCTTTCGGACGCATGCCCCTCTTGAGCAGATCCAAAACAATCTCTCCGCAGCGGAAGGCCACTTCATCTTTACGCGAATCCATGGCAGGCACACCGTTGAACCCCATGGGTGAAAGACCGATCAACTCCATCACGGTGGACATTGTGTTTGCGGTGTATTGCCCGCCGCACGCGCCCGAGCGGGGGCAGGCGACATTTTCCAGATCTCGCAACTCCGTGTCGGTTATTTTTCCCGCCGCGTTGGCGCCAATGGCTTCGAAGACATCTTGGATGGTGACGTCCTTGCCGCGATAATTGCCCGCGGCGATGGTGCCGCCGTATAAGACCAGCCCGGGAATATTCAGACGGGCAAGCGCCATCGCTGCCGCTGGGATTGTTTTGTCGCATCCCACAACGCACACCAGTGCGTCGAACATCTGTCCGCGGCAAACTAGTTCGATGGAGTCGGCGATAATTTCGCGGCTGACCAGCGACGCTCTCATTCCTTCCGTCCCCATGGTTTCGCCGTCACTGATGGCGATGGTGTTGAACTCCATAGGCGTGCCTCCAGCGGCGCGAACGCCCTCCTTCACCTTGCCCGAAAGCCTGCGCAGGTGAAAGTTGCAAGGCATGGTTTCAATCCAGGTGTTGGCGACACCGATCAGAGGCTTGCTGAGATCGCTATCCGTGAAACCAATCGCCTTGAACATGGCGCGGGCTCCAGCCCGTTCACGTCCGTCGGTAATACCACGACTGCGATGTTTGAGATCCATGGGAGGAAGATTATGACAGAGGAGGAGGCAAAAAGAAGAACCCGGCGTTCAAACAAACTCGTGACAGCCCTATGCCATAGCCGCTCGGGTCGCCCGGTTTGAAATTGCCGCGGATGATGGTGGATGGGGCGTGGCGGTCCAATCGCCAGCGACCTGGGTAATGTCTTCAGGAGCACCAGCGCGGACATCCGTCACGTCCACAATGGCATGCCAGTCGCGGCAGAGCTGACCTGTTTGCTTGGGATTCACATCCAGCAGCAGCGTGACGTTATGCGTGTGCTCCAACGCATCGGCCTGGACATAAGGCAGGTCGAGCCCGCGCCGAGAGACGGCGTTCAGAATGCGCATCAGCGTGCCCTGCGTGTTGCGATAGCGAATGTGAAAAACCTGCATAGCTCTCTCCTTGACCGAAAACCCGCAAACCTAATCTTCTTCGAACATCATTTCCGATAGCGCCGCTCCCGATGGCACCATGGGGAAAACGTTCGCTTCCGGTTGACAATCAAAAACCAGCAGCTCCGGCTCAGGCGATTGCAAGAAGCGATCGAGCACGTCCGCGGTTCCGGACGCGACCGGGAATTCGCTCATTGCTTCTTCCGAGACGCGTTGCGCATGAATCTTGTAAGCCTTGGCGATGGTAACGAAATCCGGATTGTCGCTTAGATCAGTCTCCGCATAATTGCGTTTGTAGAACAGCTGCTGCCACTGACGCACCATGCCGAGATATTTGTTATCCACGATGACCAGCTTGAGAGGTAATCCCAGCCTGTGGACGGTCGCCAGTTCCTGAATATTCATCTGGAAGCCGCCGTCACCGGAGACACAGAGCACCGTGGCATCTGGTTTGGCCAACTGAACTCCAACCGCGGCAGGTAAGGCGAAACCCATCGCGCCTAAACCTCCCGAAGTAATGAATCCTCGCGGAGACGACGAACGATAACGCTGGGCCGCCCACATCTGGTGCTGACCCACATCGGCGACAATGATGCTGTCCTTGGGAAGGCGGCTGAAAAGTTCGTCCAGAAAACGGATGGTTGGCTGAGCCAACCCTCGAGGATCAAGTTCGGCGCGCTCCGCCCCACCGGCCACAGCACGCCAGTCGCTCCAGTTGGGCAAAGAAACGCGGGAGACAGCCTGATGAAAAGTGGGAATAGTTTCCGCCAGATCCCCAATGACAGGAAGCTCACAGGCCCGTACACGGTCGAGCTGTGCCGGATCAATTTCAAAGTGCACGATGCGAGCTTGCGGAGCGAAGCGCGACGGATCTCCGGTCACTCGATCGTCAAGCCTGGCGCCGAATACCAGCAGCAGATCGGTTTCGTGCAGCGCCAGATTGGCCGCGCGCGTACCGTGCATCCCCACCATGCCGAGGTAATAGGGCGCGTCGGGCGGAACTGCGCCCAGCCCGTGCACAGTCGCAAACGTGGGAATATTCAGATCATCCAGCAAACGCCGTAATTCCGGAATTGCACCCGAGAGCTTCGCACCTGCCCCCACCAGGGCTACCGGTTTCTTGGCTTGTTCAAGCAGTGCGATCAACGTTTCGGAGGAACTTGAACCAGTGTGAACATCTGCCGGCTTGGCATGGGGAGTAAACTTCGCCGGTCCGCGAAATTCCATCGTAGCCTTCAGCAAATCGACCGGGAGATCGAGCACAACCGGACCGGGACGTCCACTGCGCGCCCAGTGGAATCCCTGCGCGATGACTTCAGGAATCTCTTCAATAGAGCGGGCCAGGCAGCTCCACTTGGTGAGGGAAAGCGTGAGGCCAAAGACATCGGTTTCCTGAAACGCGTCTGTACCGATCAGACTGCTTCGTACTTGGCCAGTGATGCACACCAGGGGAACTGAATCCATCTTGGCGTCAGCGATTCCCGTCACGAGGTTGGTCGCACCTGGTCCGCTGGTCGCGATGGCAACGCCCACTTTGCCGGTAGTGCGAGCGTATCCCTCAGCGGCAAATACAGCGCCTTGCTCGTGTCGGGTGAGGATGTGCCGGATTCCGCTGCCGTCAAGCGCGTCGTACAACGGCATAATCGCGCCGCCGGGATATCCGAACACCAGGTCCACGCCCTCGGCCCGCAGACACTGCAAAACGATGTCAGCTCCTCTAAGCATTTACGACCTTCGCCTCTGGCTTCTGAGTGGAACCGGACTTCTTCGCTTCTTTGGGCAGCCATGACATCATGGCTCGGAGGCGAGTTCCGACTTCTTCAATCGAATGCCGTTTCTCGCTTTCACGCAGAGCGGCAAAATTGCGGCCGCCTTTCTTGTTTTCGTCAATCCACTCGCGGGCAAAGCTGCCGTCTTGAATGCGCGCCAGGATTTCTTTCATGGCAGTACGAGTGGAATCCGGCACCACCTGTGGGCCACGAGTAAGATCGCCGTACTCAGCCGTATTTGAGATGGAATCGCGCATCCGCGCCAGCCCCCCCTCGTAGATAAGGTCGACAATCAGCTTCATCTCATGCAGGCACTCAAAGTAGGCGACCTCGGGCTGATATCCGGCCTCGACCAGGGTTTCAAATCCCTTCTTGATGAGCGAAGTCAATCCGCCACAGAGGACGGCTTGTTCTCCGAACAGATCACTCTCCGTCTCTTCTTTGAAAGTGGTTTGCAGAACTCCGGCGCGGGTCGAGCCAATTCCGTGGGCGTAGCAAAGCGCGTATTCCCGGGCGCGGCCACTGGCATCCTGGTGGATGGCAAGCAGGGAAGGAACGCCGCGGCCCTCCGTATAAATACGGCGCAGCAGATGACCGGGACTCTTGGGCGCGATCATGACCACGTCCACATCTTTCGGCGGAACGATAGTCTTGAAGTGAATACTGAAGCCATGAGAAACGCCAAGTATCTTTCCTGGGCGGAGTGCTGGCTTGACTGCGGATTCGTAGAAGTCGCCCTGAGTCTCATCGGGCGTGAGAATCTGAATCCAGTCCGCGCGCTCCGCCGCTTCGGCTGGAGACACGACTAAGAGCCCGTCAGCCTTTGCCAGTTGCGCGCTGGGTCGTTTGGGATCGAGGCCGACCACAACGTTGTAGCCGCTGTCGCGCAAATTTTGCGCTTGCGCATGTCCCTGGCTACCGTAGCCCAGAATTGCGATCACTTTGCCCTTTAGGGCGGCGGGGTTGGCATCGTGCTCATAGAAAACAGTCGCCACAGGTCTCTCCTAGAACGCGGTTGAAACAGGGGAGGTTATGTTCCCTGCTCTTGTGCTTGTCTGGCTTAAAAAGCTGACCGGCGGAAGGTCTCAGAGGGCAGACCGACCGGTCGGTCGGTTTAGGGATGTTAGCGGCTGGATGGCTACCCTGTCAAGCCCCAGATTTCCCTCTATTGGCATTCCGGTTTCGCGCTGTATATCCTTGTCCGGCAATGACTCGCGAAACCGCCACCGACTCCCGCCAGGACATCTTGCATACTGCGGCGCGCCTTTTCCAGCAGCGCGGCTACGACGCGACCTCGATGAACGACATTGCAGCTACCCTGAAGTTGAGCAAAGGCGGCCTCTACCATCATTTCCAGAGCAAGGATGAGATCCTTTTCAATCTTATGGACCACGCCATGGACATTACACAGCAACGCGTGATCGATCCAGTGCGCGGCATCGCGGATCCGGAACAGCGCCTGCGCATGCTCATCCGATTACATATCGACGTCGTACTTAGCGTGCGCGATCGTGAAATCACCGTCATGCTGCACGAAAACCACCCTTTGCCACCGCCCTTACGCAAGCGCATCAATTCGCGGAAGAAGGATTATGTGCACTTTATGGAGAATTTGATCGCCGAAGTACAACGAGCGCGGCAGTCCAAGGGGATCGTCAGTCCGCGGGCAGCAGTGTTCGCCCTGCTGGGAATGATTAACTGGATTTATCAGTGGCACAAGCCGGAAGGGACGCTACAAGCTGAACAGTTAGCGGCACAGTACACCGCGACTTTCTTCGGCGGAGCATTCCAGTGAGCGCCATGGAACAAAACTTCTTCGATATCGCTCAGTTGGAAAACTCACGCAAAGAAAGTGGACGGGCCTATCTTGAGTTTTTGCGTGTTTCATCTCTCAGCGCAGGAGTTTACGTCCTGGCAGCAGGCAGTACGGATACTCAAAAGCCCCACCGGGAAGATGAGATGTATTACGTGGTCCGGGGTCGCGCACGCATGCGAATTGGCGGCGAAGCGCAAGCGGTAACGGCAGGCAGCGTTATCTTTGTTGCTGCAAACGTGCAGCACAATTTTTTCGAAATCACCGAGGAGTTAGTTGTCCTGGTTTTCTTTGCACCGGCGGAGAGTTAGGTCAACGTAGCGTCTAATTATTGTGCAGCCGCGTCCTTACCCGGGATCCAATAAACTTCTTCCTTCAACACGTCCTTGGTAAATCCGATTCGTTGCAGCATACCTTTGCCGTGTTCGATCATTTGCGGATGGCCGCATAGATAGCCCACTGCGTTGGCACCCGTAAGGTCCCACATGTCGGCATACTTGCGCAGCACATCGTCGACACGGCCGGTTTCGCCCATCCATTTTTGATCGTCCCAGGGGCGGCTGACTGTGGGCACGTAAGTAAGCCAAGGGACGTCGTGTGCAATTTTCTGCAGCTCGTCCCGATATCCGAACTCCCACGAACGGCTGGCGCCATTCAAAAGGAAGAGTTTGTGCTCGCCGGTAAATTTTCCTTCCTTCCAATCTTTGTGCAGGGTGCGAATGTAGCTGACGAACGGCGCGATGCCAGTAACCGTGCACACCAGCAGATGGTTAATGCGTCCGCTGCCGGTTTGCAGTGTAAACCTTCCTTTGGGAACCTTTCGCATCTGAATTTCGTCGCCCACTCGCAATTTGTAGATGAGAGGGGTCAGTTCACCCTGGGGGACGAGCTCAAAGAAGAATTCAATTTCACTTTCGTACGGGGAGGAAACAATCGAATAGGGCCGCTCGTGGCGTTTTTCTGCGTCTTGCACTCCCAGGGTCGCATATTGCCCAGGAGCGAACTTGAACTCAGCCTCGGTCTGGATGCGAATCATCCAAAGATCGGCGGAGTAATCCGCACGTTGGGTAATTCGGGCGCGGTAAAACTTCTCATCGCCACTGCTCACGATCACCCCCACGCTTAGGTGGCGCACCCAAGCTGGCCTTAGTTTACAACCTTAGCGGCGTTCGACTTCAAGGTGCTGCTGCAGTCTCCCCGGGCTTGCGAAATGAAGAATACACTGCCGCGGTGGCCACAATGATATTGGAAACAACTACGGGACGAGAATGGATTGAGACGCCATAGGCTATCCAGAGAAGCGCTGGCAGTGCTTGAATCCAGCGCAGAGTTTTGGGCTCTCTAAAGAAATAAGAAGCGGCGAAGACAAGCGTCGCCAACCATCCCACCCACTCTGGCATGTTTGTCCTCCGATGATTGCAGCTACTTGCCCAAGACCAACACCACGAATGAATCCGGCAGAATCGTGTGTCGCGGATGTGGCTGTTCCGGCGTAGGCGCCGGTGGCGGCCCGAACTTTGCCGTCACCACAAAAACCTGGTGAGTTTTGGGATCGAGCGCCATGGTGCGAGCGCCTTCCCGGGTCGGCACATTCTCCGCAACGCTGAACTTATTTGGGGAATCTTCCCGCACGACGATCAGGACTCCTTCGCCGCAAGACGCAAATGCCAGATTAGTTTCCGGATCAAAGGCTGCCGCGTCCACTCCTTCACCAATAGGCACCGTGGTGATGAGCTTGCCGCTGTCGGCATCCACGATAGCCATCATTTTGTTGTCGCACGCGGAAAACAGTCGCCGATTTTTGCCATCGAGAGCCAGTCCACTCGGCTCCGAGCAGGGAGCCAAGGGCCAGCGCGACTTCACTGCCAGCTTGTTGGGATCAAGCGCGAGCAACTGGCTTTTGTCTTCCAGATTGACAAAAATTTCACCCTTGCCGTCGCTGACGGCGAACTCAGGCTCCCCATCCAGCTTGATGGTGCCGACGACTACGCCTTTGGCGGCGTCAATGGCAGTGGAATCATTACTATGGCCGTTGAAAGTGAAGACACGGTTCGTCGCCGGATCGAAAAGGATGGCGTCAGGGTTGTCGCCAACTTTGACCTTGCCCAGAGATTTCAGTGATTTCAGGTCGAAGATGGTGACGGTGCCTTCGCGTCCATTGCTGATGAAACCGCGTCCCAGGTCGGGTGCGAGTGCAATTCCGTGCACGCCGGGCGTGTCCGGAATATCTCCCAACGATCTACCGGAATCCGCGTCAATCACCATTACATGGGTGGCGCGCGAAATGAACAAACGGCGGGAAGAGCCGTCAAACGTTAGATAGTCCCAGCCACCGTCTCCTCCGAGCTTGTATGTTTTTATTACGTGATAGCCTGAGGCGGCCATGGCGAAGCTGGTTACCAACAGACTGATCATCGCCACGCGAATGCTAGTGCAAGGTAATAACATTATGACCCGGAGGTAACTTTACCCTATTTCCTATGCCTCCTAAACTATCCTGCATGCATGCCTGGGAGGGAGATCCGCAGCCGGAAGCGGATTCACGCCTGAAACCGACCCCGGATTATGGCTCATTGGGACCCGCGTCGGAGCAGCGTTCTCCTGGATCCATCAAACCGGACGGGGGAAATCCACGAGCATTTATTGCGATCGCTGCGGGAGCCCTGCTCGCACTGGCTTTCGTGAGTGGCGGCCCGGCTCGAGCGGCGTGGACAGAAATTTCACAATTTCTTTCTCTGCAAGGAAAGCCGGAGCCGGCGTCGCCTGCAATCATGTCTCCGCACGAACTTGAAAAACTCGACCACACAAGCGCCCAGCATCAAGCGGAACTTCTTCTGGAGCGCGCCATTAATCATTACGAAGGCGCCAATGACCAGATCGCGGCCCGTGCCGACAATTGGCGCAGCCACCTCGAACTCTCGCCGCAGCTGAATTCGCTGATCACAACAGGACTTAACTCCAACGACCTTCGCGTCCGAGCCGCCGCCATTGAAGTCGACCTCGCAGCCATGAACGTAGCCAAGACTGGGGACAATATGGAGTCTCTGATCCAGCAGGCCGAATCAGGCCCGCAATCGCAGCGGATTTGGGCATTGTGGACGTTGGGACTTCTTGGTAATCGTGGCGTTGCACGTGAACGAGCCATCCAGGTTTTGGTAGCTCAGCTGCAAGATTCCAATCCTGAGATTCGTCATTGGGCGGTGGAAGGACTTGCCTACCTGGGCACAAACGAAACCATCGCTCCCTTGCTACAGATCTTCCACGACGACCCTTCGCCCATGGTCCGCGAGCGCGCCGCTTGCAGCCTGGCGCAATCCGGAATGCTGACGCAGGAGCAGCGTCGCAGTGTGATTCCGCAATTATTGAACTACACAGAGGACGCATCGCTCGACGCGCAAACTCGCGGCTGGGCCTATCATGCGCTACGCGACATTACAGGCCAGAATCTTCCCGAAGATCCGAGCGCCTGGAGAAATTGGTATAGCTCAGCGTCCAACTAAGCTAAAGTTTTCCAACGTCCCACTCGTCCATTCCAAAGGTTCTCTGTCTAGAGGAAGTTGAGTGAAGATTCTCATTGCGGGAGCATCGGGCAATCTGGGTTCCCATCTCTCACAGCATCTCATCAACGGGACGCACGAGTTGCGTCTGCTGGTGCACAGATCTTCGTTACCTTTCAATATTGAAGGCTGTGAGAATGTGTCGTGCTGCCGGGCTGACCTTGCCCGACCGGACACCCTTGAGGGCGTCTGCACTGGAATAGATTGTGTTGTCCATCTTGCCGGTGTCCTGTTTGCGCCCTTGCCGGAAAGGTTTCTGACAAAAACCAACGTCGATTATGTAAAGAATTTGGTCGAAGCCGCCAAAAAAGCCGGCGTGCGGAAATTCATCCTGGTCAGTTTTCCGCATGTCGAAGGCGAGACCACTCCTGATCACCCGGCGGCCGGACGGATGGATGCAAGTTCAAATGTGATCCATTTCCGCACTCGTCTTGAGGCCGAGAGACAGTTACTCGAAGCTTGCAAGGATAGTGCGACAACGCCGGTCATATTTCGATCCGGGATCGTTTATGGACGCGAGATCAAGATGGTGCAAGCCGCTCGATGCCTGCTGCGACATCGGTTGATGGCAGTGTGGAGAGAGCCGACCTGGGCCCATCTGATCGCCTTACCGGATTTCCTGTTGGCGCTTCAAGCTGCTATTGAAGGCGAGAACATGCGCGGCATCTATCAAGTCTGCGATGACGCACCGCTCACGCTTCAGGATTTTCTGGACTGCTTGGCCGATCACTATAAGTATCCCCGTCCCTACCGTCTGCCGGCGTGGATGTTCCACTTGGCCGGGTTCAGCGTGGAGATGGCAGCGCTGGCGTTACGGACACCTGCTCCTCTGAATCGGGACATCGTCAAGGCGGGCATGACTTCTTGCGTAGCCGACAACTCACGAATGAAGCGCGAACTGCTGCCTGTCTTGAGATATCCCACGCTCCAGGACGGGATCAGCTTGCTATGATGCGCTATTCCGTGTCGATTAAATGAATAAGAGATGGCCGCTTTGGAACGACAGCGGCCTATTCCCTTACTCCGCCATCTTTGCCAGGTGTAGATCAAACCCGGTTTTTGGCAGCAAAGCCGTCAGTTCGAATGCCTTGAAGCCGTCGCCAGTGATTTCTGTATGACGGTAGAGGCCGGGTTCGCTTTCCACTGTCTCGCGACGCCCCTCCATGACGTCGAGAAATTCCTGGGCCGATTTCACATCTGTTTCGCGCCCCTTGGCTTTGGTGACAAATGCTTCGGCGGCGTACGACCGAACTAGCTTGGGCCAATATTTTTCCAGTAGGGCGGTGCTGGCAAAAATATCTGCCCAGATCATTTCCCCATTCACCGCGACCACCACGCCCACAGCATTCCGTTCCCGCAGTTGCTGAATCAGGCTCTGATAGTTGCGCTGGATGGGTTCGGCGATCGAGTCCACCTGCTGTTTCACTTCTTCGTTCTGCATCACTCGCGCGTAAGAACTAGTTCCTGCGACTTCACTCGCGGCGGCGGCGGGAAGGCGCGAAGCAACCCCTGCTTGCGCGTTCCTCACCTCTGACCAAACTTTGGCCTGATCTTTGTCCGACATGGCGCGAGCGCGAACTGCAGGTTGTGCCATCGCTACCCCTAGTGAGCCGAATTTAGTTGACGTTGCGGTCCAGCGTCCCGGTTCTACACAAAAGACACCAAGATCGATGGGATCGCTCTCGGCCGGCACCAAACGATCTTTGCCAATCACGCGATCCTGCTTGCCCCCCGTTACAATCTCGCCGGCCAGCAGGATCAGGGGCCGCTTGGAATTGTTTACCAATACCAGCCGGTTCACTTGCGCTTCATCGTGAGTGACCGGCCTGTTGCGACGTCTCATCAGTGGCTGTACGTTGCCACCCTCGGTTACGATTACTTCGCCGGAGCGCAATCCCTCGTCGAGCGTAAGGAAAGATTGCGTGTTATGGGAGGAGGCGGCCGCTACTGGAAATACCGTGAGGTTGCCATGCCGGATGGGCGGTAACACTTTGTACCCTGATGTCAAAGGGACTTCGCCACCCGTGCAGGGCGTGATGAAGATCGCCGCCGCTGCAAATAACGCGAGCACCAGAATCGGGATCCATATCTTCAAACTCATGTTGGTCCTCCAAGGGGGTCGAGGGACACTCCGGCATCCGCGGGGAGGTCGCTTTCCCGGGGTGTCCCTTTTTCAACCCTGACTGTTAATCGAACGGCAAAATTTCAGCTTCTTGCATCTGAAAAATTGGTAGCATCCGAAGGGAAGGGTATCCGCAGTGACAAGCCACGGTGTCCAATCCGTAGCAGAGATGGCCTTGGGATTGGAGTCCGTCGTGTTGGATCTCTACAGCAAGAGCAAAGGCGAGCAGCTTGGTCTGACCAAGGAGCAGTTTGTTGTCATCCTAAAAAGCATTTCCCAGAAGTATCTACCCGCTGCTGCTACTCAACAAAACATAAGCGACCTCTACTTCAGTTTGCGAGTGGAAGAGCTGGCACTGGCGCGCGCTTGTGCCGCTGGCAGCGAGCGCGCATGGGAAATCTTCATGCTGCGTTATCGCGAGAAGCTCTATGACATCGGCTCGTATATCGCTAAGGAAAGTTCGGCGGCGCGCGAACTGGCAGA
>MNGW01000102.1:38639-59920 GCA_001918935.1 Acidobacteriales bacterium 13_1_40CM_3_55_5
AGCTTGGACGAGGAAAGCGAAGAAGGTGCGCAGTTCGCCGCTGCCGATCCAGAACCGGTGGTGACGGTTGACACACGCCTGGAAACTGCTACGGATGAGGCGCTGGCAGCACTACCCGCCGAAGACCGTTTCATTTTGGCGTCCTATCATCTGGATGGCCGCACGCTGGCGGAGATTGCGCGCACGCTTGGAGTACATGAGTCCACCATCAGCCGCAGAGTCGAGAAGTTGGCTAAGTCAGTGCGCAAACAGATTTTGGCTGCTTTAGGCCGAACCGGAATGAGCCGCCGCCAGGCGCGAGAGGCAATGGAGGTCGATGTACGTGACTTGCGGGTGAATATCCGCAACCGCCTGACGCAAGAAAGGGACGTTGCGGCGTTCCCGGATAAGAAGGCAGAAGCCTCTGCGGGTGAAGGATCGGGCTGAGCAGGCCGAGTTGAGGTAAACGACAGAGGCGGAAGAAGTAATCAATGGAGCAACTCCCCAAATTAATTCGGCAGCGCTTGCGGGCCGCGGCCAAGCAGGGCGGCAGACATCCTGATCCGGACTTGCTTGCCGCATTTACCGATCGGTCGCTAGGCAAGACCGAACGAGTTCAGCTGCTGGAACATCTGGCGCGATGTGGCGATTGTCGGGACATCGTGTCCTTGGCGACCCCCGGCTTGGAAGTCAGTGACGCCGCGAATCCGGTCCTCCCTAGCTCGGGATGGCTGCGCGGGCCCATACTCCGCTGGGGCGGATTGGCAGCCAGTGTAGCGGTCGTGACTGTTGCCGTTACGCTGCCCAAGCTGTCGCGTCATTCGTCGCACGTCTCCACCACGCAGTCTGCTCAGACCGATTCGAAACGGAAACCCGAAGCGCGGGCAGAAGAGCTGACCGATAAGCTTGGCGCTTCCGCTTCGCCGTCATACAGAGCGCTTGCAGTAGATTCCGTTGCCGCCCAGTCGAAGCGGGCTGAATTTTCCAATCGGAAGAAGAACGACGTGAGTATTACGAAGCCATCCAGAGCGACCAAGGTTGCCGAGGGTAACTTCGCATCTCCGATGCCGCATGTCGCAGTTCCTGCTTCGCCGCCGTTGTCAGGCAAGTCAGCGGATGAGGCTCGCGCGGAATTAGAAAAAGAGCAGGGAAACAACATGCAGGTCGCGGCCTCCAACCAAGTCGTGACCTTGGAGGCCAAAGCTGCTCCGGCCGAGCTCGAGAGTGCACCTGGAAAAGCGAAGGACGCCCCTTCAAAGACGCGAGATGCGCAATCAGGGTTGGTACGCAATGACACTCGGGCGCTGAGCAATCGAACCACGGCAGATGCGATTTCGCCTCACTTAGCGCATGCCCCTTCGACAAAGAATGCTGAACTGACGACTCGAGGGAGGATAGTGCCCCGTTGGACCTTGTCCTCCGATGGCACGCTGCAACGCTCACTCGACGCGGGCAGGACCTGGGCGACAATCCCGGTCGCCGGCAATTCTGTTTTTCGAGCTTTGGCCGCGCTGGGAGCTGATATCTGGGTCGGGGGTTCAGGGGGCTCGCTTTATCGATCGACCGATGCCGGCGAGCACTGGCTGCAAGTGAAGCCCGCAAGCGGCGGCAAGGTCTTGACGGCCGACATCATTGGAGTGGAATTCACCGACACCAACCACGGCAAACTAACCACAGCCGACGAGCAGATCTGGATTACTGTTGATGCAGGTCAAACCTGGCAAACGAATTAAACACTCAGATTTCAGGTCCCAGGTCTTAGGTCTCAGGTGCCAGGATCGGATACCTAAGACCTGAGACCCGAGACCGTTTCTCATCCAGTTACCTGCGATTGCCTTTTCAGGTTACTCCGAAAAACTCGCGTGTTACTGAAGTGACGTTTACAGAGTGAGAGCCTCCGCCTACTATCCAATCGTGGTTTGGCAGTTCTGGGGGAGGGCTGCCGAGGCGTCCTGAACTGAAAAGTTTAGGGCGCTTTTTATTTGTGGCAACTCGGCCGCGAACAGCTCCTACCAGCCACTTGCGACCTCTGCAGATGTGGCGCATCCAATACAAGTGTTAGGATAAAGCCGGCTTGGGACTGTTCAGGCTGACTGGCGGCTGATACGCAACTGGAGGAATTGATGGCAAGCAACGCTATTTTTGAAGTCACTGATTCGAATTTTGACCAGGATGTCCTGAAGTGCGAAACACCCGTGTTGGTAGATTTTTGGGCTACGTGGTGTGGCCCCTGCCGCGCCATCGCCCCCATCGTGGACGAACTAGCGCATGAGTATCAAGGCAAAGTGAAAGTGGGCAAAATGGATGTAGACCACAACAGCGCGACGCCCATGCGGTACGGCGTGCGTGGTATCCCGACCCTGCTGGTGTTTAAAGGCGGCCAGGTGAAAGAACAGATCGTTGGCTACGTTCCCAAAGAGCAGATCCAAAAAGCCATCGATAAGCACTTGGGATAAGTTTCAGCAGTTATGCACAAAGCGCTCGGCTTCTGCCGGGCGTTTTTGTTGTCAGGGCGCCTACCCCTGCAGGTCGCGCTAATATTTGCGCAAAACTCCAATCACCCTTCCCTGAATCTCCACCGAAGCCGCGGGCACGATGATGGGGCGCATGGCGGCATTCGAAGGCTGCAGGCGTATGTTGTCCCCTTCGCGATAGAAACGCTTCAGAGTGGCATCTGTGCTTTCGACGAGCGCGACCACGATATCTCCGTTATGGGCTGTCTTGATTTTCTCCACCAGCACGTAATCGCCATCCATGATGTGTTCGTCCTGCATGGAATCGCCGCGTACTTCGAGCACAAACACTTCCTTGGAGCGCACGAAGTCGGCTAGAGAAATAGTCTCCGGATTTTGCACCGCTTCAATCGGCTGACCGGCGGCGATCCTTCCCAGCAAGGGCAAAACCATCGTCGTGTTCACCGCCATGGCCTGTTTCAGCCGGCCCTTGGGAGGCAGCAGGTCAATGGAGCGGCTGCGATTGTAATCGCGCGTGAGTAAACCCTTCTTCTCCAAATTGCTGATGTGTTTATGTACCGTCGCCAGCGAACTCAGGCCCATGCCTTCGCCGATTTCTTCGAATGATGGCGAGTAGCCGTTGCGCTGCACAAAGTCGGAAATGTAGTCGTACACCTGACGCTGTCGTCGAGTGATGGCCATGCCTGAATTGTAAGCGAATAAAAGGCGAAGTCAAGACTCTTAGGCGAAATCCGTGCGGAACGGGAGTGCCGGTTATACCAGGATGCTGTCGTCCAATCTCTTCCTGTTCCAATCCATCGCAGCTTGCACGAATGCCAGCACAAGAGGATGCGGTTTTTTCGGCTTTGACGAAAGTTGTGGTTGAAACAATGTCGCGATGTAGAACAAGTGAGTAGGCGATTCAATGGCGCGAATCTCCCCCTGCGGGCCACGGGCCACCACGGGAAAGCCGGCTTCCATCGCAGCCCATTCGTAGTCGGGATTGACTTCGAAGTTGCAGAAAAATTCCTCCACGACTGTATCTTTCATATAGAACGACTGCAGGTAGGAACCGGGGCGCAACCGAATCTCCGGAATGGCGCCGGAAAGTTTCGCTGCATCCTCAGCGCGATCGGGAACGGCGCACGCCACCGGATAGATCACAATGTTCTTCGATCCGGAATTGTTTTCGGCGGTGTCCGCGTCTTTGATACCCAGGACGTTGCGAGCGCATTCAATCAAGGTGTACTGGAAGCCTCCGCAGGTGCCGAGAAAAGGCCAATCGCGGCGGCGCGCAAACTCGATGCCCTTCAGCATCCCGTCAAAGCTTTCGTAAGGACTACCCGGTGCGGCCCAGATTCCGTCGAAGCTCTCCAGCATTTTTTGAGCATTCGGTTCAAGAACGGACGGAGTAGAGATCCATGCAGATTCCACGGGCAGATTCAGCTTAGCCGCAACGTGCTGCAGCGACTCGTTGGTGGCATGATGCGAGCGGAACTCAGGATTGAAGTCGCCCAGGATTCCGATACGGACCGCGTCGCTCACCGTGCCATTCTAATTGAGAAGGCAGCCGGCGCAGTAGAACAGAGGTAAGAAGGCTGGTGACACCACGAATCGCACTGACAACTGATCACTGAGAACTGACAACTGATTACCGCGCCGCCCCAAAAGTCATGGGCACATCCGTCTTATCCGCTTCCTCCACCTTGAACATGGAGCGTGGTTGCACGTTCATGAAGCTGGCCACAAACGTGTCCGGCATCTGCTGAATGCGAATATTGAAGGTGTTTACGGAGTCGTTGTAGAACTCCCGCCGGTCGGCGATCTGGTTTTCCAGTTCGGTGATCCGCTTCTGCAGTTGCAGAAAGTTGTTGTTGGCTTTCAAGTCCGGATAATTCTCAGCTACGGCAAAGAATCCACGCAGAGCAGTGGTCATGCTCTGGTCCGCCTGCGCTTTCTGATCCATGGTGACGGCCTGCTGATACATGCTCCGGGCTTGTGTAATCTTCAACAATGTATCGCGCTCGTAATTCATGTAGCCCTTGACAACATCCAGCAGTTTGGGAAGTTCGTCGTGCCGCTGCTTGAGCATCACATCGATATTCGCCCAGGCTTTATCGATGTCATTCTTCAATGCGATCAGGCCGTTGTAAATCATCACGACATATCCAACCACGCCGAAAATGGCAAACATGAACATCAACAGAACAATGGTGTCCATACGAAGGGCTCTCCTCTTACAGCCAGCCGAATTCGGCTGCGAGAACGTAGAAACACAACAAAGTAAGCACGGGTCCGCCCCAGATCATCAAGGTGGATTTCCAGCTCAGCGTCTTGAGCACGTCCCGCTGACTTTGCCAGGAGATGAAGAACGCCGGATCGTTGGCGCCCTTCATCAAGACAGCCTTGGGATTGAGATCGAAATTTTCCGAAGCCATGGCGGCAGCGGGATCGCTGTTGGGCTCGGTATCAAGCGCTACTCCGGAGTATTCGACTCCAGCGGCTGCCCATGCCGCAGGATTGGTGATGCCGGCCTTCATCAGGGCGTCCGAAATCTTGGCTTGCTGCGACATATCAATGGATTTTGCGGGCTTCGTGGCCGGTGAAAGTCGAATGATTTCTTGTGTGCCCAGGGAAGGCACCATGTCCGTTCCGCCATTGCCGGCGAACGCAGAAAGAGTCTTCTTGCCCCAGGTCACCGACGCTGTCAATACGTCCCCGTGCTCGGCGACAACCGGATCCGGCGAAACTTTTAATCCCAGGTTCTCGGAGAGTGTTCCCAGAATGAACAGGGCATTCTTCGGCTTAATGCAGTATTCCTCGACCTTGATTTTCTCGTCGGTAGAAACGCCATGCCGCATCAGGAAAGTCGACACATTCACCGGCATATCGGCACTGCTCGAGAACAACGATGTGCTGTATTCCTCGTGAAAGTCGCGATGAATGTCCATCTCCGCGCCTTGCGGATTGATAAGCAGTCGACCGGTGTTGTCGTCCAGGTAGAAGGGAAGATAACGGCATTCGTCAGCGACCTTCTGCCAAGATTTGTTCTTGCCAGATTGCTTCCATTGCCAAGCCATGCTGCGGTGGTAATAACAGGGCAGACCGGTGATGGGAGCGTTCATGACGTATGGCCCTACGGCGAGCCCATTTACTTCCACCAGTCCCATGGCAGCGCTGCGGATCTTTGAGGTTGGTGTGTTCTGGATCAGGCGCTTGCGGCGCAATATTCGGAAGCCCCAATAGAATAAGTACACTCCGGCGCAGGCTCCAATTGCGGGCCAGACCCAACCATCCACGTTTCTGGAATACAGAATGAAGGCCAGAATCACGGTCTCGATCCCGACACTTCGGCCCTAACGACGGCAGAAGGTGTCGGCCCGAGCGTAGCCGAGAGGAAATAGAGGTGGCAGTAGAAAAACGGGATTTTGCCTTACGTTGGTAATGAGAAGAGGAGGAACCCGCGCCAGCGTGATCCAAGAAGTGGGGGGATTGGCGATCATGCCGTTGGTCGTTCGCCAAGGACAAGGGCCAACGACCGATTTACCGCGTGGCCAAGGTGCGACTTTTCAGAATCTCCTCGACCGCCGAGATGGCTGCGTCCAACTCCTGATCGGTATTGTAGAAGTGTGGCGACATGCGCACGCCTGCCTTGGGACGCCAATCGACCAGAACGTCGCGTTTCAGCAGTTGGTTGCAGACTTCCTGAGAATCCGGCATATCGATGGAAACTGTTCCGCCACGTTTCTCGGGATCTCGCGGAGTATTCACTCGCCAGCCGTGTTTGTCGGCCAATTCGATAAGGCGAGCAATTTGCCGCTTGGATTTTTCGCGGATTTTTTCGATACCCACTTGCGCGACGATCTTAAGTCCGGGTCGCGCCGCCTCCAGGGCGGGAATATTGGGCGTGCCATTCATGAAACGGTAAGGCGGGTCAGCGTACCGAATTGGACCGATTTCGAAGCCATTCTTTCCCAGATCTGGACGCACATACAGGTAGCCGACGCCTGGTCCGCCACAAAGCCATTTCAAAACACCACCACAGGCGAAATTAACATTCAGAGCATTCACATCCACCGGCAGCGTGCCCAACGACTGGTAAGTATCCAGTACCACGTGTGCGCCGACTTTGTGTGCCTTCTCGATGATGGCTTTGGCGTCGTTGATGTAAGAACTTCGAAAAATTACATGGGAGATCGGCACCAGCAATGTGTCGTCAGTAATGGCATCCAGCAATCGTTCGGTCGGAACCGTAATTCCATCATCGGTTTTGACCATCCGCACGTGCGCTCCATGCGCCCGTTGCGCCTCCCAGAAATACATTACTGAGGGGAAATTCATATCGCTGTAAACAACCTGATTGCGTTTGCCGGAAAAATCGAAGCAGGACGCAACAATAGCCTGGCAAGTCGTCACGTTTTGATGGGTAGAGACCGAGCCCTTAGCTGCATTCATCAGCACGCCAATCTCATCGCCTACTTCCGCCGCCAGCATCCACCATCTTTCATCCCAGGCGCGCACTCCGCGTGTAGCCCAAGTATCGGCGTATCCCTTCATGGCGTCGTACACGGTGCGTGGCATTGCGCCCAGCGAATTGCTGATTAAGTAGGTAGTGTGTTCGAGGATGGGAAACTCGGAACGGTAATGCAGCAAATCGTCGGACGTCGACATGGCCACTACATTCTACGTTCAGAGCGGTTTTTCTTCATCAGCGAGTAAGCTGCGCTTAGCACGACGATGTACGCGGCGCCACTGATCAGCGTGAGATGCGAACTCCATCCGATTTCAAGAATGGAAACAATGATGAGCAGGAATCCCAATACCGAGCCCCAGGCTCCAAGCGGAGAACGCATAGGTAATGCAGCAATCTGATCCGGTGAAAGTTGCTGCCGGAACTTAACGTGGGCAGCGAGGCCAACCAGCCAGGACAAAAGCATTCCGACAAGCACCGCCCCGAGGACCGAAACGAAAGCATTCTTGGGCGCCCACTTCTGCAAAATGATTGCAACGACAATTCCGTAGGATGACGCTAGTAACGCGAGTTGAGGCGATCCGGCGGTGTTTAAGCGTCCAAATGCCGGGGGTGCCCAGCCTCCTCGCGCCAGCGAGAACAGCATGCGCGCCGAGACATACAACGCAGCATTGGCTCCGGAGAGCGCGGCCGTTAGTACTACGAAGCTCATGATGTCCGGCGCTGCCGGAATCTTGGCATGACGAAAGACGGTAACAAATGGGCTCTCGGTGACGCCGGCACGGTTCCATGGCATCACGCCAACCAGCACGATAATCGCTCCCATGTATAGACAAGTGAGCACGCCGAAGGTAATAAGAACGGCACGAGGGATGTCCCGCGCGGTGCGCGATTCGCCGCTACTGATGACCACCATTTCAACTCCGCCGAAGGTGTACATGGCGAATCCCATCGCCAGCAAGGGCGCGAACCAACCCTTGGGGAGGAAACCACCTTGCGAGCTAAATTGGGCAGCTACGCGTCCGGTCATCAGCAGTCCAGCGCCGATGACGATAAACGCCGCGATGGTCACCACCTTGATCATGGCAAACCAATATTCAAAGCGGCCGAAGTTGCCCACGCTGCGCGAATTGACCAGCAACAGCACGATGGAGAAAATTACTACCCAAATCAAAGCGGACACCGTAGGGAACCAATACGCCATGTAGGTTGACGCGGCCAGCAACTCTGCGCCTACGGAAGCAGCGATTGCCGCCCAATATGCCGCGCGGGAAATAAATCCAGCCCACTGGTTCAAATAGAGCTCGCCATACAGTCCAAACGACCCTGCGGCGGGATGCACACTCGCGAGTTCTCCAAGAGCCATAGTGACGGTAAAACTCATGAATGCTGCCAGCGCGAAGCTTAGGATCACTCCCGGTCCCGCGATCTCCATCGCGGCAGCCGAACCCAACAGCAACCCGGTGCCGATCGAACCTCCGACCGCCAGCATGGCCATCTGACCGGCGCTGAGCTGATGCCGAAGTCCATGCTCCTGATTGGGTTGCGTGTCCATCGCCATCCCGGGACCGTATACCAGAACGCATCCCAAAGCCCAAGAGCTATTCCACGATGACCTTAGTAATCCTGGCTGAGGCTTCCTTCATTGCCGCAAGTTGAACCTAACCCTAAAATTTCAGTGGGGTTACTCCGCACTCATCCTGCTCTCATGCCAGATACCAAGCGAGTAGACCGGGCCGAGGTCGCCAGACACGTCGAGCGTGCAGAAAAGCTTCTCCAGAAAGGCAAAACAACTGATGCCCTGGAGGAGTATATGCAGGTTCTCTCGCAGGACTCGCACAATGACGCAGTGCGCCAGATGGCGGCCGATCTGTGTCTGTCCTTGCAGCGAACTCCCGATGCGGTAAGGCTGCTGGGCGAACTGTTCGAACGCCAGATCGAAATTGGGGACGCCACCCGTGCCAGTCTCACTTACAAGAAGCTGGCCCGCTACGTAAACCCGGCCTGGGACCAAAAAGTCCGGTTCGGACAACTGCTGGAGAACTCTAATCGCAAATTAGCGCTCGAGACTTACGAAAACGCATTTGAAGAGTTGAAGACACAAGGGCGTAAGCAGGAATCGCTTACCGTCCTGAAGCGCATCGTCGTACTTGCCTCGACCGAACAAAATCTTGTTCGGGTTGGCGAACTCTCTGCCGAAGTTGGCGATAGCAAAGCCGCCGCGGCAGCTTTTCTAAAACTGGCGGAGATCACGGAAGGGGCGGGCGGAAGTGCTGCACAATGGTTCGAACGCGCCTATTCAGAAGACTCCAGCGATGTCGGTATCGCGCTTCCTTATGGAAAAAATCTGCTGGCCCAGGGTCAAGCGGGGGCCGCCATCTTTGTGCTCGAGCCACACATCAGCAAGGGCGGACAGTCGCCGGAACTGCGCGAATGTTATGCGAAAGCGCTTCTCGCCGCCAATCGACTGACCGAAGCCGAGCCGCTGATGTGGCAGTTATTCGAACAAAACCCTGCGCGCGTGCATGATATCGCTAATCTGATTGGCCTCTTAGTGGATGCGCAGCAGGACGCCGAGGCTGTGGCCCTGGCGCGAAAACTGGAGCAATTCCAGCGCCTACGGGGAGAGCGCCGCGCATTTCTGGCCATGATGCAAGAGGTAATGGGTGGTCACCGGGCCTCATCTGAAGTGCTGGAGTTCATGAGCGAATTGTTCAATGCCGCCAATCGAGAAGGCGACTACTGTCAGACGCTGCTCAAACTATTCGATCTGCATTGCGGGATGAGCAACTATCCCAAGGCCGCGGAGTGTCTGGATCGCGCCGTCGAAATCGATGTTTACGATTCTGGCCACCAGAAGCGGTTGGAAATGCTGCGCGGAAAGATCGACGATGCTCGCTATAAAGTCATCGCTGCCAGATTTTCCAGTACAAATCAGTCGGTGGCGGAATCCAGCAGCCACAGCGAACCGGCAACCTTGGGCGCAGCGGCGCTGCAAGACCTCATGCTGCAAGCGGAAATTCTGGTGCAGTACGGCATGCGCTCAAAAGCCATCGAACGTTTGCAGCGCATCCAGGAGCTATTCCCACAAGAAGAACAGCACAACCAGGATCTGCAACAGTTGTATCTGTCCGCTGGAATGAATTCGCGTTATACCGGCTCGGCACAAGCGCCCGCGGGCGCTGCGCCCAGCTCTCCTGCTACTGCTGCTTCCAATGGGAGTGATCCGGCGCCGGCATCTTTGTCGACGGAAAGTACTGACGTCAGCCATTTCACTCGGGTAGCGGAAATTACTCGCAAGCTTTACCGTCAAAGCAACGCAGATGCGGTCCTCTTGACGACAGTCAATGAGATCGGGGCGCAGTGGAAGGTGAGCCGGTGCATCGCTGCCATGCGCAAACCCGGTTTGGTGCCCACAGCGGTAAAGGAATACTGCGCAGATCACATCAAGAAGGGTGGCGCGAATGCTTTAGCGAAAATAGTCGCTGCCATTCATGATCTGGCCGTGAGCCGTGGCACTTTAACTATCGCCGACGCTCCCGCCGCGCCTGAGTTGAAAGCGGTGCGCGAGCATCTGGCTGAATTGTCGATTACTTCATTGCTAGCATTACCTCTGAGCGATGGTCCGGACCAGGTGGGGATTCTTCTTTTAGTGCAGACTTCGCCACGGGGCTGGCATTCCAGCGATATCGTAGTGCTTAAAACCATCAGCGATCAGATTGTGATCGCTCTCAACAACGCCGGCTTGCGCCGCCTGGTCAAGAGTCTTTCCGTTACTGATGAACGATCGGGCCTACTCAAGCGCGCTTCCTATATCGACCTGCTGATGGCGGAAACCAAACGTGCCGTACAGCAGAGCACTCCAGTCACGGTGGTGTTAATGCAATTCGGCAAGAATGCAGCCATGGTCAAAGAATTCGGAGAAGCGGCCGTGGAAGCCGCCATGCAGCAAATCGGCCAGCGCGTTGCCGCTAACATTCGGCAGAATGATCTGGCATTCCGCTATGAGATGACTACTGTCGCCCTACTCCTGGGCGAAACTGCGGAGAAGGAAGCGCTGATGGCAGTGGAAAAATTGCGTAAGCTGGTTGCCGACATAAAAGTGGCAGACAAGCAAGAGTCCATCCCATTCAACGCAGGTGTCGCCGAGGGCGTAGTGCGCCAGCAATATGATCCGGTCGACATCGTCACGGAAGTCATTAACCGCGCGGAACTATCATTGGATATGGCGATTGCCCAAGGTGCACGTCGAGTAGTTGCCTTAGCCGCGGCCTTCGCCAGCGCTGCGGTGGCCTGAAGTTAAGAACCTGCCTCTTACTGGCCGCGCATTACGAATTTCCAATTTCCGACTGCCAGTTTCCGATTTGTTTTGGTTCATAAATTGGCAACAGGAAATCGGCAATCGGAAAATGGCGATTTATCTATCCCACTGGTAAACTAGAAAGTTTGACTGTTCCATCAGAAACGTTTCTGACGCCATGAACTCCACGCTAAAGCCCGGCGATATTGCCATTGTCAGCGGCGCGCGTACGCCCTTCGGCCGCTACTGCGGAAAACTTAAGGATTTTACTGCTCAGGAATTAGGCGCCATTGCGGCTAAGTGCGCGATCCAGCGCGCCGGAGTCGAGCCCTCGGAATTCGACCACGCCGTTTTCGGCAATGCGCAACAGACTTCCGGCGATGCGCTCTACGGCGCTCGCCATGTTGCTCTGCGTGCCGGATTGCCGATCGCGACTCCGGCTCTCACGGTCAATCGTCTCTGCGGCTCAGGAATGCAGTCCATCATCAATGCGGCGCAGATGATTCAGCTCGGCGAGGCCAGCACGGTGATTGCGGGAGGCATGGAAGCCATGTCGCAAGCTCCCTTCGTGATTCGCGGGCGCGATGGATTCAGCCTGGCGCCGGGAGGCAAGCTGGAAGATTCGCTGATGGTTGCGCTGCTCGATAGCTATTGCGGACTTTATATGGCCAACACTGCTGAGCTGTATGGGGAGCAGCTGGGCATCACGCGGCAAATGCAGGACGAGTTGGCTTTGCGTTCGCAACGTTGTGCGGACGCAGCCTACAAAGAAGGACGTCTTCAGGAAGAATTGGTTCCCGTCCAGCTGCGAAACTCGAAGGGCGAACCTACGGACGAGACGCTGAGTGAAGACGATCATCGCCGCCCCCAGACAACCATGGAAGGCCTGGCGAAACTGAAGCCCGCGTTTGGAAAAAACGGTACTGTGACTGCCGGCAATGCTAGCGGCATTGTGGACGGCGCCGCCGCGGTAGTGCTGATGTCGCTGGAAGAAACTTCCAAGCGTGGCATGAAGCCGTTAGGGCGGATCGTGAGCTGGGGGATTGCGGGAGTCGAACCGAAGTTGATGGGCCGCGGCCCCGTGCCCGCTACTAAAATCGCGCTGCAGAAAGCCGGAATGACCTTGGAGCACATCGATCTGATTGAAGTGAACGAGGCCTTCGCCGCGCAGTGTCTTGCCGTCGAAAAAGAGCTCGGCCTGGATCGCGACAAAGTTAATGTGAACGGGGGCGCAATTGCTTTGGGGCATCCCTTAGGCGCGACCGGCACCCGGCTGGTGATCACACTGCTCTACGAGCTGCGCCGCAGAAAAAAGAAATACGGGCTGGCGACGGCTTGCATTGGCGGTGGACAGGGGATTGCAATGATTGTGGAGAGCTTGAATTAAGGGCTAACAAAGGAGTTTTAGTCTCCTCTGTGTCCTCTGTGGTTAAAAGGAAGGTGTGATGGACGTGAAAAAAGTTGGAGTCTTAGGTTGTGGACTCATGGGCTCCGGCATCGCGCAAGTCGCGGCCACCGCCGGGTTTGATGTGACGGTTCTGGAAGTCGAGCAAAAGTTTCTTGAACAAGGGTTTGCCGCAATCGAGAAATCGCTGGCCAAATTCGCTGAGAAGGGAACCATCAAGGAAACGCCGCAGGCGATCCGAGGCCGCCTCAAGGGGACCACGAAAAAAGAAGACTTGGCTGGCTGCGATATCGTCATGGAGGCCATCATCGAGAACGTCGAGGAAAAGAAGAAGATGTACTCTTCCATCGATGGCATCGTAAAAAAAGACGCGATCTTCGCCTCCAATACATCTTCCATCTCGATTACCGAGCTGCTGACTTCCACTAAACGTCCTGAACGGTTTGTTGGGCTGCACTTTTTTAATCCTGTACCGCTGATGAAGTTGGTAGAAGTGGTGCGCACCATTGCCACCGCCGACGAGGTTTATCAGACCGCCTATGAATTTGCCAAAAAACTGGGCAAGGTCCCGGTTCGTACCAGCGACAAGACCGGATTCATCGTCAACCGTCTGCTGGTGCCATACATGCTCGATGCTATTCGCGCCTATGAAGAAGGAGTGGGCTCTATCGAAGACATCGACAACGCCATGAAGCTCGGCTGCGGCTATCCCATGGGGCCATTCACATTGCTGGACTTTGTCGGGCTGGATACGACTTACTACATCACGCACGTGATGTATGACGAGTTCAAGGAGCGTCGCTTCGCTTCACCTCCGTTGTTAAAGCGTCTGGTGATGGCAGGTTGGTATGGGCGAAAAACTGGCAAGGGGTTCTATGATTACTCGGACCCCAATATTCCGAAAGCGAATAAGCTGTGACACTCCTCGATAAATGAGACTATGACCTTCGATAACATCCTCTTCGAAAAGAAAAACTCCATCGCGTACGTCACCGTCAACCGCCCGAAGGTGCTAAACGCGCTCAACATGGCTACCATGGAAGAGCTGCGCGCGGCATTTCATGAAATCAAGAATGACACGTCCGTGCGCGTTGTGATTTTTGCCGGTGCAGGAGAGAAAGCGTTCATTGCGGGCGCGGACATCGGTGAATTGGCCAAGCATGATGCCGTCAGCGGCAAAGAGTACACGCATCGCGGCCAATCTGTGCTCAACCTGATCGAGAATCTGGGCAAGCCGGTGATTGCGTGCATCAATGGGTTCGCGCTGGGAGGCGGATGCGAGATCGCGATGGCCTGCACTATGCGTCTGGCCAGCGAAAACGCAAAGTTCGGACAGCCGGAGGTGAAGCTCGGGATTATCCCAGGCTATGGTGGCACTCAACGTTTGCCACGCTTGGTTGGCAAGGGCGTCGCCATGCAACTGGTGCTTGCGGGCGAAATGATCACGGCGCAGGAAGCGCATCGCATCGGATTGGTGAACGAGGTCACTGCTCCCGCCAACCTGATTCCGCGCGCGGAAGCGATTGCGCAGAAGATCATCGCCAATGCTCCTTTAGCTGTTCAATACGCCATGGAAGCGGTGAACAAGGGCATGGAGATGACACTGGCCGAAGGTTTATATCTCGAGGCAACATTGTTCGGAGTGTGCTGCGCAACGGAAGACAAGAAGGAAGGCACCACGGCATTTTTGGAGAAGCGTGCTGCGCAGTTCAAGGGACGATAAGTCCCTCCTCGCAAATTCATGCGGTTCACAGTTTTTGCAATTCAGCCGGAGACATAGAGTCACGCAGAAAAAGAACACAGAAATTCCAGCGTCGGACCGCTTGCCCCAGATTAAGGTGAAGGCCCTCGAGGGCAAGCTCAGCGGTGCTGGAAAGCGTTTCGCCATCGTAGTCGCCCGCTTTAATTCGTTTATTACCGAAAGACTTTTTCAGAGCGCATTCGATGGCCTTGCGCGTTGCGGCACAAAACGCAAGGATATCGATCTGGTTCGCGTCCCTGGTTCCTTTGAAATTCCTTCCGCGGCGCGTGCTCTCGCCGAAACCAAAAAGTACGACGCGATCATTTGTCTCGGCTGCCTTCTTCGCGGTGACACTGCCCACTACGATGTCATCGTCAACGAGGTCACGCGCGGAATCGGGCAGTCCGCCCAGGAGACGGGTGTTCCGCATGCTTTCGGCGTGCTGACCTGCGACACTCTGGAGCAGGCTATCGACCGTGCCGGACTGAAAATGGGAAATAAGGGATTCGAAGCTGCGCTGGCGGCGGTGGAGATGGCGAATCTGAAAAAAGCGGTCAGTCGGCAAGCGCCGAGTAAGAAGACTCTCATGTCCCGCCCTTCGGGTCTCTCGCAATCTCGTCGAAGGAAGAAGCGTTAGCTTCACGGTAGTCGAGCCTCACCTTCCTGTAAACTAACATTTCGCTGCTCGGAATCAGCGCCTGAAACCCGAGACCTGCGACCTGGCACCGCTTCCATGGGAACCCGCCGCAAATCCCGCGAACTTGTATTGCAAATGTTATTTCAGGCCGACATGGGCCGGCAGAACGCGGATGACGTACGCCGCACCTTCTGGGGCGAACGCAGTTCCGTAGACGCCGAGATTCGAGGCTTTGCGGAAGATCTTTTTCGAGTGGCCACGGATCGCACTCCTGAGATCGACGGCTTAATCGGGAACATCATGCGAGCCGCAGTCGCCGAGTTGCTCGGATTCCCCACCACCCCTCGTGCAGTCATCATCAATGAGGCTCTGGAAATCGCGCGCAAATTTTCCAATCCAGAATCGGTGCAATTCATCAATGGAGTGCTGGACAGCGTGGGGCGGGATCTGGAAAAGGCGAGGGCGTAAAGACGACAAAAAAAGAGTTCAGATCCTAGTTCTCAGTTCTCAGACCACATTGCATTGGAAGTTGAAAATCGTAATTCATAACTCGTAAATTAACTTCCCTACGGCCTAACCGCAATCAAATCCGGCTTACAAATAAACGTCACTCCTCCGCCGCAGAAGTTTTGCGGAAAGGAGATCTGCTGTATGTCGTTGCTTGCGACGGTATCAATCACGTGAACCGTGCCATCACTGCCAGTTACGTACAGCAGAGTTCCATCAACCGTCAACGAACCCTGGATAGGCGTGGCATTCGCGGCCAATGCGATGGCGGAAGAAGTTTGATTTCCAATATTGAAAACCAAAATACTGGCCAGATTGCTGGTGAGCACATAGGCTTTCGAACCGTCGGCTGAGACGATCAACTGAGTTGGAACAAAGTTGCCCTGGCCGAGAGTCACTGAACTAACGGTGTTGTTTACCGAAGTCGCGCAACCCGCGGCGGGGGTCGTGCTCACGTTGATTACGTCCATAAATGGTGGATCGACCGCGAGCACCTGAGTCGCGTCTGGAATGGTCTTGATAAAGAATGGAGTCGACGGCGTGCCCACAGTCTGCGCCAGAGCGTTATCACATGTTCGACGCACCGTGACCGCCGACGAAGAGCCGCCCGCCAAGTAAGCAAATGTTCCACTCGCAAGAAACGAGACGTCTTTCGCTGGAGCGGTGAGGGAGATCGTTTTCAGCGCGTCAAGCGGCGAGTACACATAGAGCGTGCTTCCGGCCACGATATACGCTTTGAAACCGTCAGGCGAAAAATCAGCCGCCGTTGCTCCGGCGATGGGTAACGCAACAGTGCTGCTGTTAGCAGTATCGAAGATGAAAACCTGATTTGGCAGTTCCGTCGGATCGGTATGAGAAAGAATGACTTTCTTTCCGTCCGGTGATACTGCCAATACTTTGCCCGGGGCCGAGGCGAATTGCGAAACCGAGTTGGCGCTTACCGAGATTACCATGAGCCCTTTTGTGCCCAGCAGTCCACGATTTGTGCCAGCAAAGACTTGAGTCCCATCGTGACTGAAGAGCAATGAGTTCGGGGTTGCCGGTAATGAAGCCGCGTTCCCAACAGTATTGGCAGGGGTAGTGACCTGCGCGATGTTGCTAACACATCCATTGGTGGTTCCGCAGCCCTTGCTTGCTACCCAGACCGTCGTGCCTTGGCTCGCACCCGTCACGGCCAGACTGACCACTCCGTCCGGATAAATCGGCCGTGTAGGTGTAAATCCAATGTTGCAGTTGGGGGGCGTACACGAGGCAATCACCGTCGACCCACCCGCGTTTGACGCTGTAGCCGTGACACTACCGTTCGTATTCGCACTGCAATTTGTGCCCCCACTTACGGACGTGGGTTCCGATGAACACCAGGTTAGAGGCACACCACCAATCGTCACGTTCTGACTGTCTACAACCGTAGCGGTAATAGTTTTACTAGTGCCCTTTGCCACAGTGAGGTTGTTGGTGGCACTGCCCGTCACTGCAAGCGTGATGGATTGAACGGCGCAGGTAACAAAATTGAAGGGCACGCTAGTCACTCCGCTGACGCTGGCGAATACAGAAGTAGTGCCGGGCGTGTGAGCCGTGAATCGTCCCTGACCGATTGGGAATCCTGTAGGGCTCGCATTCAAGGTAACCACCTTTGAATTCAATACCTGCCAGTTGAAGGTTCCGACCGACGAAGTGATCTCGGTATTGCGGCTAAAGGCGTGAGCCTCGTAATCCAACACCGTATCCTTTGAAAAACAAGGTGCGCTCGTGGGCGTGACGGGGTTAACAACGATGTTGTCGATATGCTGATGCACGTACACGGTCGTCGGAGGACTACTGACCCCCTGTGCGATCGCCGTCACCTGAGCGTTGCCGACTTGAGCAGGTGTACACACTTGAGGGGCGCTTAGAGAATCCCACGTCCCAGCACAGGCTAAGCCGTTCGAGGCGATAGTCAGGACCGCAGTGTTGCTGGACTGGAACGAAATTGGAGTGGTGATGGTCTGCTTGTTATTGTTTTGCGCCGTGGCGGTGAAAGATTGGGTGCCTCCGAGATCACTTGCTGCTACTGCCGCCGCAACCCGGAAGGGCGGCGATCAAAATCAGGCTAAGAATGATTCCAAACGCAAAAAAAACAGACCTACCCATTCATCCTCCCCGCCCCATGTGGTGTAAGGGGCGAGCACCTCTTTGTGGTGGAAAATTTCCAGTTTAGAGCGTGCGAATCTTTTCAGCAAGTTGAGGTGCCTGCGCGGCATCCGAGCCGCGCCGAAATCCTGAGCAAAGCGAAGGATTTCGCAACTTTTGAGATCGTCTCGCATCTCAAAAACTAGGTACGGTACGGTTTGGATCCGACACTTTCAGTTAAGCTAGTCTGCCGTCCGCAGTTCGAACCCATCCAGTCAATCAGATGCAGCGCAACACGGTTGACGATGTGCGCCGTGAGTTGCTATATTTATAAGGTTCCGCGAGTTAAGTCTGGCTTGCCTGTACGCGGCGGTTTTTCGCTGCACGTGTGTGCGTGCGATACCCCCGAAAAACGCAGCTGAGCTTTTAAGTTCCACGTCCCCGAAGTAATATTTTCGGAAGACGCCCTCGCTGAAGAACCCTGCGCGCACCTTTCGCCCGTTGGAAGGCTATGCAGGGTAGTGCCGACGAAACGGAGTACCTCCCGATAGGATTCGGGCCTGGGGCCACCGTCGCCGGCGTTAGTCTGAACGGGAAACCAAGAATCTCTCGCCGGCCTGTTGCGCGGCGGGAAGCATGGTTGGCGTATCCGCCTTCCAGCACTGAATCAGGGAATTAAAGAGACAAGCAGCGCTCCTTGTGTGCGCGTCCATTCCGGCGCGGACTACATCCTCGCGCTGAAGGAGTTGTAAAAAAAGTGCCTACTTTCAATCAGCTCGTGCGCGACGGCCGTAAGCGGCCCCGTTATAAGACGGCGAGTCCGGCTCTGCAGGGATGTCCGCAGAAGCGTGGTGTCTGCACCCGCGTTTATACCCAGACACCGAAGAAGCCGAACTCTGCACTGCGAAAAGTAGCGCGTGTGCGATTGACCAATGGAATTGAGGTCACCACGTACATTCCAGGTGTTGGTCACAATTTGCAGGAGCACTCGATAGTGCTGATTCGAGGGGGCCGCGTCAAAGATTTACCAGGAGTTCGTTATCACGTCATTCGCGGCACGTTGGACGCGGTAGGAGTCGCGGGCCGCAAGCAGAGTCGTTCGAAGTACGGGGCGAAGCGCCCGAAAGCATAGGAGTCAGGCTGAATGCCACGCAAAGGACATATCGCTAAGCGGACGGTGGAGGCTGATCCGGTATACGGGTCGGACCTGGTCACGAAGTTCATCAATTCGATGATGTGGCAGGGGAAGAAGAGCACGGCGGAGGGCATTTTTTATGAAGCCCTGACTCGCCTGCAGCAAAAAGGCGGCGATGAAGCCCTGAAGCTGTTCAAGAAGGCGGTCGAGAACGCCAAGCCCTTGCTCGAAGTCAAGACTCGCCGTGTAGGCGGCGCCAACTACCAGGTGCCGGTGGAAGTGAACGCTGACCGGCGTACGTCACTGGGAATCCGTTGGCTGATCATCTATGCGCGAGGCCGCGGCGAGAAGGGCATGATCGACAAGTTGAGCAATGAATTGCTGGACGCCGCCAACAACCGCGGCGCGGCCATCAAGAAGAAAGAAGATGTACACCGCATGGCCGAGGCCAACAAAGCCTTTGCCCATTACCGCTGGTAACAGCAACAGACTGAGGAAATTGAGAACGCCGTGCCCAGACAAGTCCCATTAGAGCGTTGCAGGAACATCGGTATCATGGCCCACATCGATGCCGGTAAGACCACTACGACGGAGCGCATCCTGTTCTATACCGGCAGAACGCACCGCATCGGAGAGGTCCATGAAGGCACTGCGACCATGGATTGGATGGAACAGGAGCAGGAACGCGGCATCACCATTACCTCTGCCGCTACAACCTGCACCTGGCGCGATATTCGCATCAACATTATTGATACGCCTGGCCACGTGGATTTCACCGCCGAGGTCGAACGCTCGCTCCGCGTGCTGGACGGTGCTGTCGCAGTATTCGACGCGGTCCACGGCGTGCAACCGCAATCGGAAAAAGTCTGGCGTCAGGCCGATAAGTACGGTGTGCCCCGCATTTGCTTCATCAACAAAATTGACAAGATGGGCGCAGATTTTGAACATGCCATCGATACCATCCGCAAGCGCCTAAATGCCAAGCCCATTGCGATACAGATTCCCATCGGCCAGGAAGACAAGTTCAAAGGTGTGGTGGATCTGATTTCCATGAAGGCGATTGTCTGGCAGGATGACACCATTGGCGCTGAATACCTCGCCGGTGACATCCCCCCTGAGCTTCAGAAAAAAGCTGAAGCCTTCCACACTCAGCTGGTCGAGACCGTAGCTGAGAACGACGACGAAATTCTGCACAAGTTCTTAGAAGGCGAAGCCATTTCCGCCGAGGAGCTGCGGGCATCGCTGCGTAAGTCCACCATCGCGTTGAAAGTATTTCCGGTAGTTGTAGGGACGGCATTCAAAAACAAAGGAATTCAGCCGCTGCTCGATGCCGTAGTCGATTATCTGCCATCACCGATCGATGCCGGCGAAGTTCGAGGCACGGACCCGAACACCGGACAAGAGGTCACGCGCAAGCCCGATGACAAAGAGCCATTCTCCGCGCTGGCTTTCAAAATTATGGCTGACCCTTTCGTTGGCCAATTGACTTTTATCCGCATTTATTCCGGTCAACTTCAGTCCGGCAACTCCGTGCTGAATACCGGTCGTGGGCGAACCGAGCGCATTGGACGCCTGCTGAAAATGCACGCCAACAAGCGCGAGGACATCAACGAAATTTTGGCGGGAGATATCTGCGCCGCCGTGGGCTTGAAGAACGTCAGCACCGGCGACACCATCTGTGACGAAGAACATCCCATCGCGCTGGAATCGATCACGTTCGCGGTCCCGGTGATTTCGGTAGCGGTTGAGCCGAAAACAAAAGCCGACCAGGAAAAAATGGGCATGGCGCTGGGCCGTCTTGCACAAGAAGACCCAACTTTCAAAGTCCACACTGATCCGGACAGTGGACAGACCATCATCAGCGGTATGGGCGAACTGCATCTTGAGATCATTGTCGATCGCATGATGCGCGAGTACAAAGTTGAAGCCAATGTAGGCAAACCTCAAGTTGCTTACCGCGAAACTATTCGCAAAAAGGCAGAGGGCGAAGGCAAATACATTCGCCAGACCGGCGGCCGCGGCCAGTACGGTCATGCCAAGATTCGATTGGAGCCGCAGGAACCAGGCAAGGGCTACGAATTCGTCAATGACATCGTCGGCGGATCGGTTCCCAAGGAATTTATCAAGCCTATCGATCAAGGTATTAAAGAAGCTATGGAAGGCGGCGTTCTGGCGGGCTACGAAATGGTCGATGTGAAGGCCACTCTTTACGACGGCAGCTATCACGACGTCGATTCCAACGAAATGGCATTCAAGATTGCTGGTTCCATGGCGTTCAAGGAAGCAGCACGCAAGGCTTCACCAGTGTTGCTGGAGCCAGTGATGGCAGTTGAGGTGGTGACGCCAGAGGATTACGCCGGAGTCATCATGGGCGACCTCAGTTCACGTCGCGGCCGCATCGAAGGTATGGAGCACCGTGCCGGCTCACAGGTGATCAAGGCGATTGTGCCGCTGGCTGAAATGTTCGGCTACGCAACTCACATGCGTTCGAGCACCCAGGGCCGCGCCGAATACTCAATGCATTTTGCGCGTTATGAAGAGGCC